>NVRZ01000213.1 GCA_002401055.1 Bacteroidota bacterium | reverse complement strand
CGATTGGCGAGTTATCTGCAGGTATGGGTGTGTTTAAAACAGCGTTGATCGCTGATCCTAGTACGAGAATTGTACATCAGCTGCTCAAGATAATGAGCAAAAAGTATGTGATGGAGTTAGATTCTAATGAGATACACCAATTATATGGTGAACTACCTGAGATGAAAGTTCACTTTACAGATGAGACCAAAGAGATAGCAGGGTATAAATGTCACAAGGCGGTTGTGACTTTTAAGAACAATATCAAAGAGGAGTTTAACATATTCTATACGGATGAGATTGATATTGAAAATTCAAATTGGTGCACTCCTTTCAATGAAATAAAAGGTGTGTTGTTGGAATACCATGTTCGTAAGTATAATTATGAAATGAAACTCGTTGCCACCAAAGTTACTAAGGCAGATATTGATGCTAATGATTTTGTTGTTCCATCTGATTATGAACAAATAAGTCAGGATGAAATGGACAAAATATTTGAGGGTTTTAAAGAAATTTAGTGTCCTCTTAATACACCTCTCAACAACCTAGGGATTCTTCTATGGCTCGACGAAAAAATCAAGGCCGGGTTCTTAGCGTAAAGAAAAAGACCAACCTCTTTAAGCCAATTAAGAACTTTTTAGAGGATGAAAGATTTCAGAAGCTCTCAGGTGTTATACTCCTTTTTATAGGAGCACCTTATTTACTTATTTCCTTTACGTCTTATCTTTTCACATGGAGTAGCGATATGAGCGTTGTTAAGGAGCTCGGCTACGGACTTCTATCAAGAGGCGATATTATAGTTGACAACTGGCTCGGACGATTCGGTGCCGTTATATCTCATCAGTTTATTTATGACTGGTTCGGAATAACATCTTTTTTGTTCGTGGCTTTATGCTTTATTGTTGGAGTACGCTTACTGTTTGAAGTTTCTCTTCTTCCAGTTAAGAGAATCTTGAAACATAGTTTGTTCTTTCTTCTGTGGTTGTCAATTACTCTAGGTTATTTATTTAAGAACACAGGTATTTCTTCAGATGTTAGTCACCTGATGGGTGGAGCATTTGGGATCATTTGCGACGGTTGGTTGGAAGGACTACTTGGCAATATAGGGTCGGGTTTTATAATTGCGTTTGCTTTTATTGCCTACCTGATTATCTCTTTTAATGTTTCATTTAGTTGGTTTAAAAAGAAGCAAGAGATTCAATCGGAAGATAAGGGGGGAATGGAGACAACACATACCTTATCGAGTTCAGTTATTGAGCTTGGTGTGGATGAAGAGAAGACCACAACAGAAAGCGAAGTTCCAGAGGATAAGTCAGATACAAATGAACTTGAGCTTGAAATTCCCCAAAGCTTGAAGAATGATAAGTCGACTAAGAAGGAGGATGATACGCCTAAAGAAGATTTAGAGCTTATTGTTGAGGAGGGAGAGAAGGAAGAGACAGTTTCAGAAGATGAAATAAAAGATACTCAGGAGTTTACTGAATATGATCCAACATTGGATCTGTCATCATATGTGGCACCAGGACTCGACTTGTTGGAGGATCATGGAAATGATCAGATAAAGGTTGATAGTGATGAGTTAGAATCCAATAAGGATAAAATCGTAGAGACACTTCTTAATTATAATATCCAGATTCAGAAGATCAAGGCGACTGTGGGGCCTTCGGTAACGCTCTATGAGATAGTACCTGCACCTGGAATCCGGATCTCCAAAATTAAAAATCTGGAAGATGACATTGCTCTAAGTTTAAGCGCCTTGGGAATACGAATTATCGCACCGATACCGGGAAAAGGAACGGTTGGTATTGAAGTGCCCAATAAAAGTCCGGAAATAGTTGCTATTAAAACAGTGCTGGCGTCAGAAAAGTTTATCAACTCTCAGGCTGAACTACCTCTGGCCCTGGGTAAAACAATTGCCAATGAAACGCTGGTGGCAGATCTTAGCCAAATGCCCCACTTGCTTATGGCAGGTGCTACTGGGCAGGGTAAATCAGTTGGATTAAATGCAATTCTGGTTTCCTTACTTTATAAGAAGCATCCTGCTCAAATAAAATTTGTCTTGATAGATCCTAAGATCGTAGAATTAACATTGTACAAAAAGATAGAAAAGCACTTTTTGGCAAAGTTGCCTGATGCTGAGGATGCTATTATTAGCGACACGAAGAAGGTTGTTCATACGCTAAATTCCCTATGTATTGAAATGGAGCAGCGCTACAAGTTATTACAAGATGCTCAAGTGCGTGCTTTGGTGAAGTATAATGAGAAATTTATCAATCGAAAACTCAACCCGGATAATGGACATCGGTACTTGCCCTATATTGTTGTGGTAATTGATGAATTTGGTGACTTAATAATGACTGCTGGTAAGGAAATCGAGAGTCCATTAACCCGGCTAGCACAGAAAGCCCGCGCAATAGGGATTCACTTGATTATAGCCACGCAACGTCCTACGGTAAATATTATCACAGGAACTATCAAAGCGAACTTCCCCGTTCGAATCGCATTTAATGTTGCGTCGAAGGTGGATTCACGAGCAATATTAGACGAAGGAGGGGCAGAGCAATTGGTTGGGAAAGGTGATATGCTCTTTTCGACGGGTAATGATCTGATAAGATTGCAGTGCGCATTTGTGGATACACCAGAAGTTGAGAAGATTACTGCGTTTATTGGTTCTCAACAGGGATATCCAAGCGTTTGGGAATTGCCTGAATTCATTGACGAAGCTGCAAGTACTGCGGCAGGTGGAGACAGTGGTGAAAGAGATTCCATGTATGAAGATGCAGCAAGAATAGTAGTGCAGCATCAGCAAGGATCAGCTTCGCTCTTGCAAAGAAGACTTAAAATAGGATACAATAGAGCTGGAAGAATTGTTGATCAGCTTGAAGCAGATGGCATTGTTGGGCCGTTTGATGGAAGTAAAGCAAGGCAGGTGCTGATGCCAGATGAATACACTTTGGAACAGTTTTTGTCAAAAGACGATAAGCCGGATGAGTCCGGTGCGGATGATCCGCCAATACAGGAATAACCAAAAGCAGAAAAAATGAAAAAAGTATCACAAATTATTATGACTCAACTGGTTGTGATTGCAGGATTGCTATTGATAATGAGTACCAACGCGTATTCTCAAAATGACCATGATCCAAAGGCAAAGGCGATATTGGATGAGGTGAGCAAAAAAACGAAGACCTATAAAGCTATGCTTGTGAACTTCACGTACATCATGGAAAACAAAAAAGAGAATATTTCGGATTCTCAGTCGGGAGAATTACTTTTGAGTGGGGACAGATATAGACTAAAGATCGCTGGCCAGATAATATATAGTGATGGGAAAATAATGTGGACTTACATTGAAGAGGCAGAGGAAGTACAGATAAACGAGCAAGAAGAGGATGAAGGAATGATAAGTCCAACCAATATATTCACCATTTACGAAAAGGGGTTTAAATATCAGTTTCACAAAGAGGAGCAGATTGACGGCAGAACGGCTCAGGTGATAAATTTATATCCTGAAAAACCAAAGGAGAAGTCATTTCATACCATCAGACTATATGTTGACAAAGCAAAGAAGCAGCTTTTCAGGGTTAAGATCTTCGGCCGTGAGGGCGATGATTATATTTATAAAATAGATAAGTTGGAACTGAATCCTCCAATAAGTGACTCAGACTTCACTTTTGATAAAGCCGCTCACCCGAAAGTAGAAGTTATTGATCTACGCTAGGAGTGACCGATAGGGTAGGACTGACTCCAGGTGGGTTGGTTTGCTCGATAATCTTTCCGTTTTCACACCTCAAAATCCGAGATGGATACTTTGTAAAGAACTGATAATCATGCGTCGCGATGATCACCGCTCTATCATTTTTACTAATCTCATAGAGTAGCTTGATAATATCTTCAGAAATTTCGGGGTCTAGATTACCAGTGGGTTCATCAGCAAGAATTACTTCAGGGTCGTTTATCAATGCCCTGGCAATTGCAACTCGTTGTTGCTCGCCGCCAGACAGTTCAAATGGCATTTTGAAACCCTTGGTACCCAATGAAACTAAGTTTAAAACCTCGTCGGCTTTAGCTTTAATCTTTTTTTTGTCTTTCCATCCCGTTGCTCTCATCACAAACCGTAAATTGTCTTCCACATTTCTGTCTGTTAGAAGCTGAAAATCCTGAAAAACGATACCAAGTTTTCTCCTAAGAAAAGGGATGTCTTTCTTTTTGAGCTTTTTTAGATCATATCCAGCTATTGAGGCTTCGCCTTCAGTTAGATCTAAATCGGCATACAATGTTCGCAACAAGCTGCTCTTTCCTGTTCCTGTTTTTCCGATAAGGTATACCATCTCACCTGTACTGATGGAAATATTCACATCAGACAATACAACATGGTCCTTCTGAGAAATGATGGCGTTACTCAGCTTTACAATCTCACTCATATTTCAAAATTAAGTTCTTTCACCGAATATCAAACTTCCAACTCTTATCAAATTACTTCCCATTTCAACGGCGATCTTGTAGTCTCCGGACATTCCCATCGATAAAATAGTTGGCTCAAATCTCTCATTTTTTAAGGATTTCACCTTGTCAAACATTTTTTTGAGCCCTAAAAACTCACTTTCAATAATGGAATTATCCTCAGTAAACGTGGCCATGCCCATTAAGCCTTTAATTCTAATATTTTTTAACTCAGTTAGTTCATCTGAATCAATTAGGTTGGTAATTTCCTCAGGACTGAATCCATATTTGTTTTCCTCTTTGGCAATGTGTATTTGCAACAGGCAGTCAATCGTTCGATTGTGTTTTAATGCCTCTTTATTTATGACTTGTAACAGCTTGAGGCTGTCAACGGCATGAATCAAGTTTACGAAGCCTGAGATGTATTTGACTTTTTTGCTTTGCAAATGCCCAATAAAATGCCAGATTATATCTTTGGGTAATTCTTCAAATTTAGTGGCAAGTTCCTGAGCCCTATTTTCACCAAACATTCTATGTCCGGCGTTATAGGCTTCCAATATCATATCGGCAGACTTGGTTTTAGAAACCGCAACCAAACCTACGTGATCGGGAATCTCTTCATTTAATCGGGTCAGGTTTATAGCAATGTTCGGGGCAGGCATGTGAATCAAAGTAAGTAAGTATCCAAGCTTAGTCGCATCAAAATTAGGATTTCTTAACTAGTTTTATCCTACATTTGTTCAGAGGCAACAGAAGAATAATTATGAAACCGAAGGTTCATGCCTGCGTGCAGAAGTGGCACTGCGTCGCACAGGCACGAACACCATAAAAGCCAATTAACGAAGTGAGTAAAACAGCTATTCTAAATAATAAACAGATAGAGCAGAAGATAAATCGATTGGCTCATCAGGTCTTGGAGAATAACTATGAAGAGAGTGAGATTATTATTGCAGGAATTGCGAGCCGTGGTTATGTGCTGGCCAAGCGCATAGCGAAAATACTTCAGGAAATTTCAAGTATTAAGGTTCAGGTAGCAGAGCTTAAGGTTCATAAAGAAGGTCCGATCAAAAGAAAAGCAACTTTTCCTTTAGCGGATAATGAACTAGATGGGAAAGTCATATTTGTAGTTGACGACGTTGTAAATTCTGGAAGAACTTTAATTTATGCAGTGAGACATTTCCTATCAGCGCCTGTCAAAAAATTACGTACCCTCGTTCTGGTAGATAGAAGCCACAATAATTATCCTGTACGCGCTGATTATGTGGGCATATCGCTCGCTACAACATTACAGGAGCACGTATCCGTTGAGTTCTCTAAGGGAGAAGACGTAGTATATCTTCAGTAATCTCTGGTACATTCTTTATATTGGCATTAATAACTTCTTGAGCCTGTAAATAAAAAGGCATACGTTTCGATAAGGTTTTTTGAATGTAGGCTTTCAGTTTGTCTTCGTTTAAATCTGTAATTAAAGGCCTATTATCTTTTTCGTTATTTAATCTGGTGAATAATTCGTTTTCATTCAGTTCTAGATAAACAGTATATCCAGAATCGTTCATAACGGACATATTATTACCAAAACATGGGGTTCCACCGCCACAGGCTATAACCGTGTTTTTACTTTTAGACAGCTCGGTTATTAATTCAGCTTCAATATCTCTGA
>NVRZ01000212.1 GCA_002401055.1 Bacteroidota bacterium | reverse complement strand
ACTTTCCACAATATGTCTTTTTTAATATCCATGATTACACATCGTCTTTTATAATTGATATTTTTCTAGGTGGGGTTATCGATTCTTTTAGCCCCATGTTTTCAACTGCTCTCGCTATCTCCGACTGACGGCTTTTAAACATTAAATCAAACTTTGCTGTTATATATGCCGACCTCAATTCTTTCAGGTTCCTTTTCAATTTTTCCGATTCCCTCAATGTCTTTTCAGCGTAGTGTGCGTTACCGATGTAGCTTAAAACTAACAGCGTCAGAAAGAGCATAAACGGTAGGTGTTTAATGGCACTTTCTCTCGTCAAAAAATTACCGTTCAACACTTCCAAAAATGACCTTGTCATGCCACTCTTTGCTCCTGTTTTCTTGTTTGCAGCCATAACTATAGCTTTTCAGCAATTCTCATTTTCGCACTTCGTGCTCGTCTGTTTCTGGCAATTTCTTCTGAATCTGCCATTATCGGTTTCTTGTTTATCGACTTAAATATTAGCTGGGGATTGCCATACATATCTTTCACCATTTCTGAGTCAAACCCTCCACGCTCGATGTAGTACTTGACCAGCCTGTCCTCAAGAGAGTGGTAGGATATTATCACCAGCCTGCCCCCAGTCTTCATTACTTCTCCAGAAGATTGAAGCAGTTGTTTCAAGGCCGACAGTTCATCATTCACGGCGATTCGCAATGCCTGGAACAGCTTGGCAAGGAACTTATTCTCACCTCCCCTGGGAGTTACAGACTTAACTACTTCTTTAAGTTCATCCGCCTTTTCTATCTTTTTACTTTTTCTAGCTGCAACAATGAGACGGGCCATTTTATAGCTTCCTCTCAGCTCTCCATATTCAGCAAATATTTTTGCTAATTCTTCTTCGGGGTATTCATTGATCAAGTTCATGGCACTCAATTCTTCATTGGTGTCCATTCGCATATCCAAGTCGGAATTGAATCTGATAGAAAAGCCCCTTTCAGGGGAGTCAATTTGGTGGGATGAGATTCCGAGGTCGGCCAAAACACCATCAATTGGTCCGATGTTATTTTGTTGAATCCAGTTGCCCATCTCTTTAAAATCTTGGGTTACCAGTAAAAATTGGTCCTGCGTTATTGTGTTTTTTACTGCATCTGAATCTTTGTCAAATGCTATCAACCTTCCTTTGTCTAGCTTCTTTAGAATTTCCTTGGAATGCCCTCCTCCCCCAAAAGTGACATCCACATATGTTCCGCCAGCCATGATATTCAACCCTTCAACTGCCTGCTCCAACAATACCGGGTCGTGATATCTCATCTTCAGGAGTCTTTGTCTTTATTGCCCATTACCCTTTCCGCCAGCTCCGCAAAATCTACTTTTGGATCATTGATTACCTTTTCATACTTGTCCTTATCCCACAACTCAATCATGTTTATTGCTGAGGAAACCACTATGTTCTTTTTGATTCCTGTGTATTCTATCAAGTCCTTTGGGATCAATAATCTTCCTGTTGCATCCAACTGAATTACTTTAAGGCCGGTGGTAAACATTCTTATGAAATCAATATTCTCTTTGACAAATCTGTTCAGCTTGTTTACTTCACCAATTACACCGTTCCATTCAGTCATGGGGTACAACTCTAAACAGGGGTGAAAAACGCTTCTCTTCAATATGAATCCATCTTTCAAAAGCGGCGCCAGCTGCTTTTTTAAACCTGATGGCAGCATAAGTCTACCCTTTGCATCCACCTTACATTCATATACACCTAGAAAGTTTGACATCCCACTTTTTCATTATAAGCGGTAAATATATGGAACATTTTACCACATTATACCACTTTTTACCACTTTGTTGATAACTTTTACCACCTGGACCTGCATGACCCCTTGTGAATTAGACCATAAGTTATTGGACAACAGAGCTTTATACCCTAAGGATGTGTAGTTCTAGCGTGTACTAAAATCTATTTTACGCGCTTGTAACATCGATGGTGTAATTTGTTAAACTTTGGAGCGTTTACCTGAGGTGCAGCAAATATTTTTAAGACTGTCGTCTTACAACATAAATTTATATACTTTTGGCATCCACAGAATTGGAGATGGAATATCAAATTAAAGAAGATGGAAGATTCCAGTTTTTAGAAACTGGTGAGGGTCCAATTTTATTGGTTTTACACGGCTTGTTCGGTGCATTGAGCAATTTCAAGGATGTAATCGAGCACTTTAAGAACGATTACACGGTCGTTGTTCCATTGCTTCCTCTCTACACCATGCCTCCCGAAGACACGAGCGTAGGTGCGCTTGCAATTTTTGCCAGAGACTTTATTAAGCACAGAAACTACAAAAACGTCACATTACTTGGCAATTCGCTTGGGGGTCACGTAGCATTGATATGCGCCGCTAGTTATCCTGACAATATTGCAAACTTAGTTTTAACAGGAAGCTCAGGCCTTTACGAGGAGGCATTTGGCGAGGGATATCCAAGAAAAGGAGATAAGGAATATTTGAGACGGAAGATAGAGATCACTTTTTACGACCCTGCAATGACCACTGACGAACTTGTAGACGAATGCCACGAAATAATTAACAACCGTGAAAAGGCGCTACGAATCCTGTACTTGTCAAAATCTGCAATAAGGCACAATATGGCTGACGACCTTCCATCTATTAAATTACCGACGTGCTTGATATGGGGAAGAGATGACAAAATTACGCCTCCAAAGGTTGCAGAGGAATTTAATACAATGATGCCAAACTCTGAACTATTCTGGATCGATAAGTGTGGACACGCGGCCATGATGGAACGACCACAAGAGTTCAACTCGGTACTCGAAGGATGGCTTAAGAATCTATCGTAAATTTGTAGGGACTCGCAAAAGTAGCAAGACCAATTTTAGCTTTTACATTCGTGAAGATCATCGACGCCAAGTTTTTATTAAGCGCGCCTCATTATAAGAAGTGCCCAAAACCCGATCTTCCGGAATATGCTTTTATCGGACGCTCAAATGTAGGGAAGTCATCGCTGATTAATGCCTTAACCGGCCGAAAAAAATTAGCAAAAACTTCTGTCACTCCTGGAAAAACGCAGTTGATCAATCATTTTATAATTGACAATAAATGGTACATGGTCGATCTTCCTGGCTATGGCTATGCCAAGTCATCTAAAGCGCATAGAGCAAAGTGGAGCGAATTATCCGCGGACTATATTAGAAAGCGGCCAAACCTACTAACTGTCTTTATCTTGATCGACGCCCGACATGATCCCATGCAATCAGATATCGAATTCATTAATTGGCTGGGATCAGAGGAAATATCTTTTGCGATAGCCTTTACAAAAATTGACAAGTTACCTAAGAACAAGGTCAATTCGCACATCAACAAATACCGAAAGCATCTACTTAAATTCTGGAAGGAACTGCCTCCGATATTCGTGACATCTTCGGTTAAATCTCTAGGTTTGGATGAAATCCTAGATTATGTTGGTGAAACAAATAATCTGTTCAAGATTGACAATTAATCTTTCAGGATATTCATTTTTTCAGCGAAATGCGCACAGTAATCCCGTAAATCGCCGGTAACAGCTTTTTCTCCCGTGGCCCTTTCAAATGTCTCCGCCATTGACAATAAGGATTGATGAAAAAACACTTTCATTTCATCAATAGGCATGTCCTTGGTCCACAAGTCAATTCTAAGTGTACTGCTCGCTTCCGACTCCCATATCGAAGTCATGAAAGCTTTGCACTCAGTAGGCATTCCATTGTTGTTGTCCGTGGCTGACCACTGAATACTTACCGGCACCTTATTCTCATCTAGGTCTATTAAAAACTTTATTTCAGAACTGTCTTTCTTTGCTTTTCCCATCCTATTTACGTGGTTTATAGTTCGATCGTGTTAATATAGATTGTAAGTCCTCCTCTTCCATCAGCTCCTTTAATGAAACCTCATTACTGTTCATAAAGGATCTTACTACCTGCCAACCCACCCATTGTCCTGTTCGGGCAGGCGATTCATTTGAAAATCCTGAGGTAAATGGACCTTCGCCAATGTACTTTATGTTTTCAGTGTGCTCAGTACTGTACAAGACTTCTTTATTGAGGTAAAATGTCCACATATTTTTTTCATTCTCCCAACACCATTCCACCTGGGCCGCTGTAAAACCAATTATCAGAGAGTCATGCATATTTGGCAACATCGCCTCTGTGAAGTAAAGTATTCTCCCCTCATGAATCATCTGGCTCAGTAGGTCCTTTTGCGACTCGCTTAACTCATAATCCGACGAGGCAATCATACGCATACAATCTGGAACAATTGCTGATGAATTCATATTAAGGGATTTATATCTGGGATATCCAAGCATTCTGTAATACTTTGATTCCTTGCCTAAATAACTTTCCAAACCTATTCCCAGGATGCTGTCAGTTGTGACGATTGCGTAGTTGAATCCAGAGACAAAAGTTACAACATTTGGGATGTATAGATTTGGAAAATAATAGCGATAGTATTTAAAAGCCTGGAGTAGCTCACTCTTTAGTTGCTCTATATCAGCATATAACTTTTGTGTCGCGCCAAAGACTTCGATAATCTGGGGATCTGTAATAAATCCTCTCAAACTAATGGCTAGGTTTGGGTTATCTGCACCACCAATGTTAACTATTCGCCGGGTAAATAAGTCGAAAAATAATCCGTATTCAGAATTCAGACGACTCACTCCAATTTCCATTTTTTCTAGATCTATTTCAAATAAATCCTTCTCAAATCTTTTAAACTTCAATTCTACAACTATGTCTGAAACATCGACATCCAAATTATTAACACTGCACCCATTCATAACCAGAATCACGGGCATCAGTATGATACCTAACAAATAGATAAAAGTGTATTTAAGTTGCTTATACATTTTAAAAAATGGTATTATTGTAACTGTAAAATGAGAATTTCCAAAATTATGAAAATAGGGAGTAATTACGCATTATTTAGTCTAATTGTCGTGATGATTGGGCTTGCGCCAACTAATTCTTTGGCACAGGATAAAAAAATTGGATTTGGATTGCAGGGTCTCGGTGCCGTTACTTGGCTGAAGCCCGACGTTTCAGAAATTGAAGGGAAAGGCGCACGAGTTGGTTACGGCTTTGGACTCATGTTCGATTTTCGTTTTGGGGATAACTATTCATTGACTTCGGGTTTTAATATGGTTTATGGTGGAGGAAAAATTTCATTTCAAGACTCCGTTCAATTTGAACATGATAAAAGAACAGGCGATAATATTGATACCGTTCCTGGCGGGTCAACGATTACCTACAAACTTGGTTACATTGAAATTCCAATTACGCTACTTCTTAAGACCAATGAGATTGGTTACATCACCTATTTTGGTCAATTTGGATTATCCAGTCAAATTAGGATAAAAGCAAAAGGTGATGCAATAAATGTAGGTGCTGAGCAAATAAATAATGGTGACTTTAAAAATGAAGTGCTTCCTGTCAACTTCGGACTTCTAATAGGAGGAGGCATTGAATACTCTTTGGGTGGAAATACAGCATTGATTATTGGACTTTTATACAATTGGGGATTTATGGGAATCCTCCCCAAGCCTAAGGCTAAAGTTTCGATGAACAGCATTGCCTTGAGAGTCGGAGTAATGTTCTAAATCTGCCGTAATTATTTATCTAAACTCCCTTTCCGAACTTAAGCATAACTGAATTTCGGGTTAATCAAGGAAGATGAAAATTGCCTTAGCTCAGCTCAACTATCACATTGGAAATTTTGAGAGCAATGTACTTAAGATAAAAGACGCGATTGCGAAGGCAAAAGAGCAGGATGTAGACCTCATTGTATTTGCTGAACTCGCTGTTTGTGGGTATCCGCCCCGCGACTTCTTAGAATTTGAAGACTTTATCAAAAAATGCGACGAGTCTATAAAAGAGATTGCTATGGAATGCCGGGACATAGCGGTGGTGATCGGAGCACCGGTTAAAAACCCAAATGAAGCGGGAAAGCCCCTTCATAATGCAGCATATTTTCTTGCTGATGGACAAATTGCGTCAGTGCACCATAAATCTCTCCTGCCGAACTACGATGTTTTTGATGAATACCGATATTTCGAGCCAGCAAGTTCAGTTGCCTTGGCCCACAAGCGCG
>NVRZ01000211.1 GCA_002401055.1 Bacteroidota bacterium | reverse complement strand
CAGAAATATATTTGATCAAAACTGATAGCGATGGACAGGTTGAATGGGAGAACAAATTTAATCAGAGTGTACATGCTTTTGGCTATGCTGTTCAACAGACCTATGATGGAGGATATTTAATGACTGGGCATTCTTATGACAATAATTTATGTTGGGGTTTTCCTTCGTATAATGTGATAATAATAAAAGTTGATTCAAGCGGGAGTGAACTTTGGAGGTCTGTTCCGATGGGGACGATTTGGGGTTGTATGACTTACGCGGCACATTCGATTAGAGAGACTTCTGATAGCGGGTTCGTGTTATGTGGAATGTCATACGTAGAATCAATTTGTAAAACTGCGGCAGATCCAGACACTGGCCTTCCATACACCAGTAATATGATCTTGTATAAAGGGGATAAAGATGGAAACTATGTTTGGTCCCATGAGATATATGGCTCGTATAAAACGATGGGTACTTTTGGTACTGAGACTTCCGATGGTGGTTATATATTTACCGCATATCAGGGAATAGATTATGCAACGGATGGAGATGCGTTGGTCATCAAAACCAATTCAGTAGGAACATTAGTTGGTTTGGATGAAAGGAGTTCTGATGAACTTGGTGTTGCGGTTTATCCGAATCCTGCAAGCGCTTTCATTATTCTAGATCCGATTGCCACGGCCAAGTACTCATTTAGTATTTATGATGGATTGGGTAGAATTGTTTTATCTGGTAATGAAATGAAAGGCAAATTAAAGGTTAATATTTCAACTTTAACGTATGGAATGTATCATTTAAGATTAGGATCTGACCACCATCTCATGAGTAAGAAGATTATTATTACAAAGTAATATGCCAAAAACAGCAGTAAAAAATAAGCTAAAAGAAATGTCTCAGAATGGAAACACACACGACAGTTCAAAACGACTGAATGTGCAAAAGACCTATAAACTGTTCATTGGAGGTAAGTTTCCAAGAACTGAATCAGGTAGATATTACGCACTGAAATCAGAAGATGGTGAGTTGCTTGGTAATATATGCCGTGCATCGAGAAAGGATTTTAGAGAATCTGTATTGGCTGCCAGAGGAGCTTTTAAGGGTTGGTCAGCGAAGTCTGCCTTTAACAGGAGCCAAATACTTTATAGGTTGGCGGAAATATTGGAAGGCAGACAAGCTCAGTTTGTTGACGAGCTGATAAGTATGGGCTCGTCTAGGGCAATGGCACAAAAAGAAGTGATAGCCTCAGTGGATAGATTGGTGTACTACGCAGGATGGTGCGACAAGTACCAACAAATATTTAGCGCTGTAAATCCCGTCGCTTCTTCTCACTTCAATTTTTCTGTCTTGGAACCTACTGGCGTCATCGTTATAACCGCACCGGAGGAAAACTCGTTAATTGGCCTTGTAACAACAGCGGCTTCAGCGATAGCTGGCGGAAACACCTGCATTATTCTGGCCTCAGAATCAAAACCATTGTGCGCGATATCTTTTTCAGAAGTAATAAGTACCTCTGACGTCCCTGGTGGGGTCATTAACATTCTTACAGGGAAGCTGAGCGAGCTGATAGGTCACTTCACAACCCATATGGATGTTAATTCAATTGTATATTGTGGTGCTGATGTGGCCGTAATGAAAAAGATCAAATCTGACTCAACATCTAACCTTAAGCGCCCAGTTTTCCGAACAGGGATTAATTGGTTAAGTGAGGAGGCAGAAACACCATACTTTATTTCTGACACACAAGAAACAAAAACTACGTGGCATCCAATCGGTATTTAAAATGTTGGAGTCATAAGAAACTTTACTTTGAGCTAAAGAACGTTGATGCGTTTTGTGCCGTATAGCTCTGTTTCAATAATATAATAACACGAACATACTAGATGTTTTCTTTTGATATTATAGCAGTATTTCTAGTAGTCCTATTTCTCTTAATTTCTCTTTACTCTGAGTTTGTTCGGCCAGGCACCTCTTTTTTTATTGCCATTGTTATTTTAAACCTGCTTGGGATACTCACGCCATCTGAAGTATTGCATGGTTTTGGTAATGAACAGCTAGCAGTAATAATATTTTTGATCATCTTAGGAAAGATCTTTCAAAAAAGGCCCTTAATAGATGCTTTTTTTAGTAAATCTCTGGAGGGTATCAAAACACGGACTGGCTTAATGATAAGAATGTTGCCATTTGTTGCTGTTTGCTCGGCATTTTTAAATAACACTCCCTTAGTCGCTATGCTGATGCCATATTTGCACAGCTGGGGTAAAAGAAATGATGTGGCTCCTTCCAAATTACTAATACCCCTATCCTATGCGGCGATTCTTGGTGGTTGTGCAACATTGATAGGTACGTCCACTAACTTGATTATTAACAGCTTGGTCGTGGAAGAGGCTGGAGCATATGATTTGCAGCCATTAAGCATTTTTGATTTTAGCCTTGTTGGCGTTCCAATGATTGTTATTGGGTTGCTCTATATATTACTTGCTGATAAATTACTTCCTTCAAGACGAGATGTGCTTAAAGATTTTGAAGAAAAACCGCGTGAATATATTGTCGAAACACTAATTGCTAAAGACTCACAACTGATCGGTAAAACCGTAGAAGACGCTCACCTTAGGCATCTGAAAGGGCTGTACCTGACGGAAATACTAAGAGAAGGGCAGATAATAGCGCCAGTTTCTCCGGAGAGAGACTTACATGAAGGGGATGTCCTGATATTTGCGGGTGAAACAGAAACAATTGCAGATTTGGTAAAGCCCTTAAGTGGCCTTACTCTGCCCGACGTTGTTGAAGAATATAGACAAAAAAAGATTGAAATTATGGAGGTAGTTATAGCTTATAATTCATCAATGATTGGCAAAAAGATAAGATATTCAGATTTCAGGGGGAAATATGATGCCGCAATATTGGCCGTCCACAGAAACGGCGAGAGGCTTTCCGGGAAAATTGGGGAACTCGTTTTAAAGGCAGGAGACGTAATGCTTATTGTTTCTGGGGGCGATTTTGGTAAAGGGGAAGTTGAAGAGCACGATTTTTATTTTATTTCAAAAATAAGAGAGATACCGAAATACAATGTTAAAAAATCATCGCTTTTAATTGGAGGAACCATTCTGGCCATTCTATTGGCTATATTTAATGTTGCTTCTCTTTTTCAAACTCTTCTTGTGCTGTTGTCTGTACTGCTTTTATTCAAGGTTACAACCTTGGCTGATATAAAGGCAAGTATTGATTATGACCTGATTATTATCATAGCATTGGGACTTGCAATGGGAGCGGCTATGATAAAAACGGGTGCTGCAGATCTTATTGCTACTTCCTTTGTTTATGTTTTTGAACCTCTCGGAGTTATTGGTCTTATGTTTGGCATCTTTTTGATCTCAAATCTTTTATCGGCGTTTATGTTTAATGCAGCGGCGGCAGTAATTATCTTCCCGATTTCTTTATCTATCGCAGTTACTATGAATCTAAATCCGATGCCCTTCATTTTGTTGGTTGCCTATGGAGTGGGTACAAGTTTTATGACGCCTATAGGTTATCAAACCAATTTAATGGTTTACGGCCCTGGAGGGTACACATTCAAGGATTTTTTCAGAATAGGATTTCCCTTAACCTTGATTTATATGGTAGTATGTGTGCTAATACTTGGTTATGTATACGATCTGTTCTAAAGAAATTGTGTTTCTGTTAAATCGAATTTATGGTTAGCGAGTCACACAAAATTATCTTGCATAACAATTTTAGTAATGTTTTAAGGGTGAACTTAGCATGAAAGAGCTATTGCATATCGCAATCAAAGCTGCATTAAGGGGTGGTCTAGAAATCCTGGACGTTTATGACTCGGATTTTGACGTGGAGTATAAAGACGATAAATCGCCGCTAACTTTGGCTGACAAAAGGTCAAATGCAGTGATAGAAAGCTATTTGCTCAATACAAATATCCCGGTGTTAAGTGAAGAGGGAAGGGAGATTGGCTATGAAGAACGAAAGGATTGGAAACGATTGTGGGTAGTTGACCCCCTGGATGGCACCAAAGAATTCGTTAAACGAAATGGGGAGTTTACGGTGAATATTGCCTTAGTAGAACAGAACAAGCCAGTATTGGGAGTCATATACCTACCTGTAAAGGGGGACTTATATTTTGGAGCGTCTGGAGTTGGGGCCTATAAGATAAAGGGTTCAGAACTGGATGATCTTGATATAGAAAGCGCCACTATTGAGGAAATAATTGGGGCGTCAACTAAGATGCCGATCAAATCATCACGAACCATGTTTACAGTTATTGGCAGTCGATCTCATATGTCGAAGGAAACAGAAGTATATGTAAACGAACTAAGAAAAGAAAAAGGCGAACTGGACATAATTTCTGCGGGTAGCGCTATCAAATTGTGTTTAGTTGCAGAAGGTGTTGCCGATGAATACCCGCGATTTGCCCCAACAATGGAATGGGACACGTGTGCAGGGCATGCCATCGCCAATTGCGTAGGCAAATCAGTTATTGATCACACAACACAGAGGGAAATGCTATACAATCGCGAAAATCTTGTCAATAACTGGTTTATCGTAAAATGAGAGCACAAAAAGCAACATCTAGAATCTTAGTACTTTTGAAGCAGTAAGACAGAAAAACATGAGTAAAACAGCATTAATTACAGGTATTACAGGGCAGGATGGGGCGTACTTAGCCTCGTTACTGTTGGAAAAAGGTTATGTGGTTCATGGGGTAAAAAGACGAAGCTCGTCGATCAACACTGATCGCATAGATCATTTGTATAAAGACCCTCATGAAGACGAAGTAAAATTTCATTTGCATTACGGCGACCTTACGGATTCCACGAACTTAATTAGAATAGTACAGGAGACTAAGCCTGATGAGATTTACAATCTGGCGGCTCAATCTCACGTTATGGTTTCTTTCGAAACTCCTGAGTATACCGCAAATTCTGATGCGATTGGAACATTAAGATTATTAGAGGCCATTAGAATTCTAAAACGGGAAGAGCAAACTAAATTTTACCAGGCCTCTACTTCAGAGCTGTATGGAAAGATTCAGGAAACACCACAAACTGAAACAACTCCTTTCTATCCGAGAAGTCCATATGGTGCTGCAAAGTTGTATGCCTTTTGGATCACTAAGAATTATAGGGAAGCTTATAATATGTATGCCTCTAATGGTATTCTATTTAATCATGAAAGTCCGATAAGGGGTGAAACATTTGTAACCAGGAAAATTACTAGAGCCGTGGCAAGGATAAAATTGGGATTACAAAATAAATTTTACCTCGGCAATCTAGACGCGAAGAGAGATTGGGGCCATGCAAAAGACTACGTTGAAGGAATGTGGAGGATCTTGCAGCATGATACGCCCGATGATTTCGTGCTGGCTACTGGAGTAGCTCATTCCGTACGTGAATTTGTTGATATGGCTTTTTCAGAAGTGAGCATTAATGTGACTTGGGAGGGAACTGGAGTAGACGAAAAGGGGCTTAACAGTGAAACGGGTGAAACCCTGGTAGAAGTAGACAAAAGCTATTTCAGGCCTACTGAAGTTGATTTGCTCATTGGTGATGCATCCAAAGCTAAACGCGAGTTGGGCTGGGAGGCAACACATACATTAAGTGAAATGGTTTCGGAAATGGTGAAGTCAGATTTAGAGTTATTTAGACGTGATCAGTATCTTAAAGAAGGTGGACATAAAATTTCGGAGCAGCACGACTAATGGATAAATCAGATAAAATATATGTTGCAGGACATAGGGGGATGGCGGGTTCCGCGATTCTGCGACGACTGGAGAATGAAGGTTATACCAACCTTTTGCTTCGTACCTCGGAAGAACTTGATCTTCGAAATCAAAAAGAGGTTCAAGCTTTTTTTGAAGACGAGCGCCCATCTCAGGTTTTTTTGGCAGCGGCTCATGTGGGAGGGATTGTAGCCAACAATAAGTACAAGGCTGAATTTTTTTACAACAATTTAATGATCGAGGCCAATGTAATTCATGCTTCGTATTTGTCAAAGGTGAAAAAGTTGATGTTTCTTGGGTCTTCCTGTATTTACCCCAAGATGGCAGATCAACCGTTGAAGGAAGAATATATTCTTACTGGGGCTTTGGAAACAACAAATGAAGCCTACGCAGTTGCCA
>NVRZ01000210.1 GCA_002401055.1 Bacteroidota bacterium | reverse complement strand
TTGGAAGCCCGCTTAACAACAAGAACAGCAATTTTATAAAGTCTATTACCCCTGATGGAAATGTGCTTTTTCTCGCCAACACCTACAACAGAGATGGCAGCCCTGGTGCCGGATGTTCCATGAGCTACCGTACCAAAGGAGGCTGGACTTTTCCTAAAAAACAAAACATCGATAAGTATGAAAACAGAAGTGATTATGTGAGCTTTTTTCTGGCAAACGACGGAAACCTTCTTTTTATGGCTATTCAGATGAAAGAAGGCCATGGCAAGCGGGATATTTTTATAAGCCGTCGTATGAGTGAGAACAATTGGAGCAGCCCGAAGAATTTAGGGTCAACTATCAACACCTCCGTAGACGACAGCTCACCATTTCTGGCTGCGGATGGAAAGACGTTTTATTTTTCTTCTGCTGGCCACCCAGGTTATGGGAGTACCGATGTTTGGATGACAAAACGCTTGGACGATACATGGACCAATTGGGCTCCCTTGGTAAACATGGGTCCAAAAATCAATTCACCTGACTGGGATGCCTACTTCACCATACCCGCATCAGGGGAATACGCCTACTTTGTGTCTGGGAGGTCCGGAGAAGGCCTTGAAGATATTTTTCGTATCAAACTTCCCGATGGCGCAAAACCAAATCCAGTAGTTCTGGTTTCCGGAAACGTATTAAACGCTAAAACCAATGAACCCATCAAGGCAGAAATCACCTATGAGCTGCTTCCTGAAGGAGAAGAATTAGGGATTGCAAGATCAGAGCCTGAGAATGGAGCCTATAAAATTGTCCTGCCCTACGGTAAAAAATACGGCTTTAGAGCCAAAGCAAAAGGATTTTATGCCATAAACGAATTCTTGGACCTTACTGAAACTGCGCAATACGAAGAGATTGAAAAGAATCTCTACCTGGCACCAGTTGAAATAAACCAAGTTATCAGACTCAACAACATTTTCTTTGAATATGGAAGATCGATTCTCAAGGAAGCCTCTTTCCCTGAGCTCGACAGGGTCGTGAAATTTTTAAGGGATAATCCAACCATAAACATTGAATTGAGTGGTCATACTGATAACGATGGAAGCGATGATTACAACCTCAATTTATCGCAGGACCGGGCGATATCAGTGGTTGCCTATTTAAAATCAAAAGGCGCTAGGCAAAACAGAATAACGGCAGTAGGCTATGGAGAAACGCAGCCAGTTGCAAGTAATGATACAGACAAAGGCAAACAATTAAACCGGCGCGTAGAGTTTAAGATTACCAAGCGGTAATTAGCTTTGCTATATTTGAGCTATGAGAATACTTAATAAGATACTGCCATTTCTTTTTATGATTACTCTGGCGGCTTTCAGTGGAAGCAGCTTGGCCGAAGACGATGACACCATGGGAGTTACATGGGTTATCCTAATCCAAAACTCTGAGTATGCTTCATTTGATAAGATAACCGGACCGGAAAAAGACATTACCGCGGTTAAGTCCGCCCTTGAGAAGTACCAGGTTGACAACATTGTCGAGAAACAGAACATGTCCAAAAAAGAGATGGTCAAGTTTTTTACAACGGAGCTCAAAAGCCTCGTAAAGGAAAATAAAATAAAGTCCCTATTAATATGGTTTGCGGGGCACGGAGCGATTCTAAGACAAACAGGTTATTGGATTCCCGCTGATGCTGAGCGAAGCAATGTTAGCAGCTATTTCAGCGGTGTGGACCTTCAAAAAGCTATGCTATCATATGTCGGTGAGTTGCAGCACACACTGATCATCACTGAAGCTTGCAATGCCGACTCAAAATTTTACACCCGGGCTCCTGAGCCTATGGTGATAAGAGGATGTACTGACGGTTATGGCTTGGGAAAACGATCCGCTCAATCGCTTTCTTTCTCAGGATATGACAAGTCGCTGGAGGATTCCAGGTTTACTGCGAAGATTGCTGAAATACTGAACTCAAGCACCGCGGAGTGCGTTCCTATTGAAAAACTAGTAACAGAATTGACGGAGGAAGTCTTCTACAAAAACCGCCAGGTACCTAATTTTGGACCTATTATTGGCTTTGATGATCAGAAAGGAACCTTTTTCTTTATGAAAAAGTAAGTTTACTGGCTCTTTTCGTAAACTAGGAAAGAGAAATCGTATTCGTTCTTTTCGTCAGCTTTGCAGTCCTCTCTTTTTACTTCTTTCCAAACACCTGAGTCTATTTCAGGGAAAAACACATCTCCATCAATTTCCGCATGTATTCTGGTGATATACATTCGATCAACCAGGTTACTTGTCAAGGCCTGCTTAAAAATCTCCCCTCCCCCAATGATAAATGCTTCCTTTTCGCCTCTCTCCTTTGCTGCTGCAATGGCCTCTACTATCGAGTGAGCCACAATGCAATCCTCAGCAACAAAACCTTCCTGCCGAGTTATGATAACATTGGTTCGGTTGGGTAAAGGCCTGTACTTATCTGGAATGCTCAGGTAATTTTTTCGACCCATGATCACATGATGGTCTAAAGTAATTTCTTTAAAAAATTTCATATCCTTAGGCAAGCTCCAAGGCAAATCATTGTTTTTGCCAATTACATTGTTCTCAGTAACTGCTGCTATGATGGAAGTGTTCATATTAAATTTTCTAACAGGGAAAGCAAACGAAGCGTCTTTACTCGGATTAGCTAATCAAATTGGCACAAAATAGCATCATCTCGACATCTTGTAAGCTTCTATTGCACTGTAAGTTTACCTTTAGCAATGATCTTTTGATTGGAGCTTACTCGGTAGAAATACAGTCCCTGAGGCATATTATTCCTGTTAATCACAATATTCACAAGCCCAGGGTTTTCAGCTAACAATTCTGTTCGATTCATCCTTTTCCCGAGCAGATCAAATAATTCTACATAAACAACGGTATTGGCGCTCTTTGAATCAAGTCGGAGAGTCAACACAGTCTCTTCCGTGAATGGGTTCGGCGCAACACTTATGAGTTGAGAACCTGAGATGCCATTGCTTTCAATCGAGTTAGGACCGCTCATGTCCTTCACCAGATAAACATCCGCGTAAAACGTTGCAGGCTGGTAATAGGACCCCACTATTAGAAATCCACCATCAGTTGTTTGAACAACATCGTAACCCACATCATAATAAATACTACCATAATTGTTCTGCCACTCAAAAACTCCCGAACCATTTGTTTTTACTATATAGAGATCGTTGTCACCACTGGAAAAGCTATATGAAGAACCCACAAGTACATAGCCACCATCCGAAGATTGTATAACTGCATGGGCATTTTCATAATCAATGCCACCGTATGTATTGGTCCACATCGTGTCGCCGTTGGCATCCACTTTTACGAGATACAAGTCATAATCACCCACTCCTATATTATTTGTGTAACCAAGTAGTATATAGCCCCCATCAGAGGTTGCTTTCATATCCAACCCATACTCTCCATCGGTGTAGTTCTTTGCCCAAATGGAATCACCATTAGCATCCGTTTTCATTAAGTACATAATATTGTTCCGATATCCGAAAATCATGAAGTCGCCACCGCTGGTTTCTATTACCGCTTCACCTTCGCCATAATTACTGGAAGGGTAAGTTTTGGCCCACGTTGTGTCCCCGTTCACATCAGTTTTAACCAGTAAGATACTAGAACTACTAATTGATCCGGAGCTTCCAGTAATAATATAGCCGTTATCCATTGTTTGCTGCAGAGCGTAACCTGTCTCATCCATTCCTTTGCTGATGAATTTTTCCCAGGTTAGATTACCATCTGAATCTGTTTTTACTAAATAAAGATCTCCATCAACTCCGACACCGTTCCAAGTTTTACCCGTCATTGCGTATCCGCCATCTGATGTTTGAATGACATCGTTAAATTCATCAAGAGCGCTCATGCCAAACTTCTTGGTCCATATCGTATCTCCGCCACTGTCGGACTTAATCAAGTACGCATCTCTGGTGCCAGAACTAATTGCCTCTGTGAACCCGGCAATCATTATGGTACCATCACTATTGAGATGCATCGCATAACCTTCTTCATCCTCCCAGTTCTCCCCAATAGTCTTAGCGAATGGGCTTTGTGCTGATGCGTCCATTACCGTTAATTTCCAAATCAGAGCAATTAAAATGTAGCGTTTTGTCATTTGTTTATATTTAATTTTTATTAAACCCCGTCAGATCAACTCTACAAAAACGATCCTTCTTTCTGACAAAATATTAATTCTATCTCGTTTCTTCTCACAAAATATCAATACGATGCAAGTAAAGAT
Source organism: Bacteroidota bacterium (assembly GCA_002401055.1). Classification (GTDB taxonomy): domain Bacteria; phylum Bacteroidota; class Bacteroidia; order NORP154; family NORP154; genus NORP154. The sequence continues at coordinate 1,887 of NVRZ01000210.1, read as the reverse complement.
ATGAAATTCCGTTTGATCCCTTGTGTAGCTTGAAAACTTACCACAATTGCGTCAATCCACTCATAAAGTGTTTGCTTTACCCAGCGGGTTTTATATTATGCGGTAGTAATATTTGTCAGCGAATGTTGTGTCTCAGACCGCTACAGCCCCCTTAATATGCGGCTCGGGATCGTAATTCAGTAACTCAAAATCTTCGTATTTGAAATCAAAAATAGAAGTTACCGCTGGGTTTATCTTCATAACAGGAAGCGTCTTAGGCGTGCGCTCCAACTGCAGATGCGTTTGCTCAATATGGTTGGAATAAAGGTGTGCGTCTCCAAATGTATGAATGAACTCTCCTGCTTCTAACTCACAAACTTGTGCAATCATCATCGTAAACAGAGCGTACGAGGCAATATTAAATGGAACACCCAAAAAGATGTCGGCGCTTCGTTGGTATAGCTGACAAGACAGTTTCCCATCTGCTACATAGAATTGGAACAAACAGTGACAGGGTGGAAGTGCCATCTGATCTACATCAGCCACGTTCCACGCACTTACAATCAACCTCCTTGAATTCGGATTGTTTTTAATTTGTTCTACCAGATTACCGATCTGATCAATGGTTTCTCCATTGTGCCCAGGCCACGACCTCCATTGGTGTCCGTAAACGGGCCCAAGGTCACCATTTTCATCTGCCCATTCATCCCAAATACGGACTTTGTTATCCGTAAGAAATTTGATATTCGTATCTCCATTGATGAACCACAACAGTTCATAAAAGATAGATCGTAGGTGAAGCTTCTTGGTTGTGAGAACGGGAAAACCTTCTTGCAGATCGAAACGCATTTGATACCCGAACGTACTCAATGTTCCCGTTCCGGTTCTGTCGCCCTTCTCCGTGCCGTTCTCCAGCACGTGCTTCATTAAATCCAGATACTGTCTCATAATTTGTAGTTACAAAATCATTCCAACCAGCACTGCTGTAAACAAAGAGGCCAATGTTCCGCCAATCAATGCTTTTACACCGAGCGAAGCGAGCACTCCCTTTCTCTTGGGAGCCAAAGCGCCAATTCCACCAATTTGTATTCCAATAGAAGCAAAATTGGCGAAGCCACATAAAATATATGTGGACATGATAATAGACTTTTCTGATAAAAACTGTCCGCCATCTTTCATATCACCCAGTGAAACATATGCTACAAATTCATTGAGAATAGTTTTTTCGCCCAACAATTGCCCCACCAGTACAATGTCAGCCTGATCAACTCCCATTAGCCAGGCCAGCGGAGCAAACATAAGCCCCAAAATAAATTGAAGAGAGAATGTTTCGTAGCCTCCAATACCCAAAGCTGCAATCTTTTCATTCAAGCCACTGTACTTTCCTACCACATCCTCCAAGAAGTAATTTGCCATCGCTATGAAAGCGATAAACACCAAAAGCATGCCTGCAACATTTACCGCCAATCGAATTCCATCAGTGGTTCCGTTTGCAATTGCCTCCAAAGCGTTACTCCCTGTTGTTTCTTTTGACAAAACAAGATCTTCATTGATCTCCTCCGTTTCAGGAACAAGAATTTTGGCGGCCACAATTGCCGCAGGAGCAGACATCACTGAAGCAGCCAATAAATGCTTCGCATAAAACATTTGGGCAACAGGATCATCTCCCCCCAGAAACCCGATATAAGCAGCTAATACGCCACCTGCAATTGTCGCCATCCCTCCAGACATTAGGCACATGAGTTCTGATTTGGTCATTTTATCCAGGTAAGGACGAATAAGTAGAGGCGACTCTGTTTGTCCAAGAAAAATATTGCCGGCTGCTGCCAAGCTTTCAGCTCCGGATAGTTTCATCACTTTTTTCATTCCCCAGGCCAATACATACACTAACTTCTGCAGAACTCCCCA
>NVRZ01000209.1 GCA_002401055.1 Bacteroidota bacterium | reverse complement strand
GGAGTTTGCCAATAAATCTTGGCTCAACAATTAATACGATATATGATGACGACGCTCCATTTATTCACCCTGATAATGTTACTCTTTATTTTAGTTCAGAAGGTCATTCAACGATGGGGGGCTACGATATCTATAAATCAGAATTGTATGACAACGGAACTTGGGGGAAGCCTAAGAATTTGGGATATCCAATCAATACTACAGATGATGATTTGTTTTTTGTTTTGTCGGCTGATGGGAGAACGGGGTACTACGCATCAGGTACTTTAGGAGGATTTGGCGGTCAGGATTTGTATACGGTTAACATGCCCTATGAATTTCGGCATTATACAATTGTTAGAGGAGTAATTACCTCCGCTGACTCAATTGGCATTACGTTAACCGCTAAAATCACGCTTAAGGAATACGACAACGATGAAATTAAAGCAATATATAATACCACTTCAAGAACAGGAAAATATTTATTAGTTCTTCCCCCTAATAAGAAGTTTAACATGTCGATAGAGGCAGAAGGTTATGAAACCCTGCACAAAATAATTGGATATGATGTGGGGGATTTTTCGCAGCATTACGACCCAATAAAATTGGAACGCAAACAGGATTAAAGCTAATATTATGAAAGGTATACTGAAATATAGCTCAATATTATTAATTGCTTCAATTGTTATATCAACTGAGTATTCTTTGGCGCAGGATCCTCAATTTTCTCAATTTTATTCCGCTCCACTGTATTTGAATCCTGCATTTACCGGAAACACGATTCAAGGAAGGGCAGGCGCAAATTACAGAAAGCAATGGCCGGGCGTTACAGATACCTACACCTCTTATACGTTTTTCTATGATCACAATTTGAGTTCAATTAATAGTGGTGTAGGAATACTTTTGGTTAGGGATAAAGCGGGTAGTGCAGGTCTTAGATATGTTAAAGTTGGCGGATTGTATTCTTATAAAATGGCTGTTACGCGAAAGTTTTTTGTCAATGCGGGTGTTCGCGCGTCCTACTCGAATTATACCATGGACTTTCCTAAGCTCATATTTGGTGATCAACTTTTAAGAGATGATCCAAACTCTGTTGAAATTTTTGAAAAGAGGAGTATTTCTTATTTTGATATGGCAGTTGGGATAATTGGCTACGGTAGTGATTTCTGGTTTGGAATAGCAGTTGACCATCTCACAACACCCAATTATTCTTTTATGGGATATGACGCCGATCTACCAATGAAGTATTCTTTACATGGTGGTTATATTATTCCGGTTAAAAAGACAGAAAAGGGCGAGGTAACTAGGAGCGTAACAATAGCTGCAAACTACAAAGCACAGGGAGAATGGGATCAATTTGACATCGGTGCATACTATAAACTACGCGCATACATGGTTGGCGTTTGGTATCGGGGAATTCCCTTGTTTAAGGCATATAAAGATGGCTATTCGAATAACGATGCTATTATTTTGTCGGTTGGATATAAAGTACAGGATTATTTAAGCGTTGGTTATAGTTATGATATCACAATCTCGAAACTGGGGCTTGTTTCACATGGGGCGCATGAGATATCGATTATATATGAATATTCTCGGGCCGAATACAAAAAGGATGCAAAAAGACGAAAGTTTATGGTGCCGTGTGCTAAATTTACAAAAATGCCTTATGCGATAACTCCAGCGAAAAGAAAGAAGAATCCTAAAGGAGCGAAATAGTATACTTAGCGGGTTTGATGCCGCGTATGAAATTTTACAAATTACTTCAAAGGTTTCCCTGCGTAGTTCAGAGAGATAGAATTGCCTCCTAACTTGCACGAGACGCCTGGTGTCTGAAACAAGGTGCTGGCAGGCAATATCATATCATATTTTGCTGGGATTACATATTGCCCATAAAGATTGTAACAGCCGAATTTACCATCTTTCTCTACCAATATAAGTTTATTACCATTTGAAAAATGATGGATATAATCGAATTTCTCGGGGATTAAAATATTTCCGTTAAGATCGTAACAACCATGCTTCATTGTAATGTATGTGTTATTCTTACTGCCTGGATTACCATTGTTATTAAGGGTACCATACTTTTTTATTAATTTTTTCAAATCACCGGACATATTAAACCAATAAAGCCCGCTCATTGCAGATCCAGTACTGCTGAATGGAGATCTAGCTGCTAGTACTGTTGTGGCATTGACCTTAACAATAGTATCATACTCAATGGCAATGCTAATTGCTCCAGATGCATGCATAAGGCCATAAATAGGTTCGTCAAACATATCTTTGTCTTGTATAATGGTGTATTCGCTGCTGATGCGCTTTGTTCTTCTAACTCTGGTCACATATTGTTCATCCTCAATCACTGAAGGTTGTCCAGCAAGATTTGTATAGTTGTAATTGTAAGCTAACAAGGATGCGTAGTAGAAATTATTGTCCTTCTTCAAAATGTTTTCAATTTCTTTTTTAGATGGTTTGTATCCTGGGAGCACACTTCTTTTATAGTCAAAAATGGGCGAATTTGGAAAGTTCTTTGTTGCAAGTGCATATAGTTTTTTAATTCCCACCATATCTTTTTGTTGCCGTAGTAAGCCCCATAGTTCTGCGTAAGCGAGAAGATATTTAGGATCCAATTCAATAGCTTTATTGTAGTTAGACACTGCCTTCTCAATCATATCTTGACCAGAGCAATATTTTGCATACCTACAGTAAACCCGAGGGGTATTCGGATTTTTTGCAATAGAAGCTATATACAACCGTTCCGCTTCAGCGTTTTTATTTAGAATCAGGGTGGAAAACGCTACTCCATCCAATGCATCGTCAGAATATGGATTTAACCGCAGCGCCACCTCACATAATAGCTTCACATGATTCGCAATTGCAAGGGTCAACTCAGATTTATCCTGCTCTTTTACCTCAAAATATGTGTACAAAAAGCTCATTGCATTTACGCTTTGGTTTTCAAAATTGTTAATGTAAAATTTCGATAAGTCTGTGTAAGTGCGGGAATCATTCGGATATTGCGTATTGGCCTTGATCAATAGGCGATGAGCCTCTTCAAATCTCTCAGCAGAATTGAAATCATTTCGAAATAAAAAATCGTACAGCATTCCGCTCTGCAATAGACTGCTTACATCTAAGGAATCAATATCATTGCTCTTCTTAAGAAGACGTTCTGCATCTTTATAGCGCCCTCTCCTAAGTTGCAATTGGCTGTATTTAAGATAGATGTCAGGATTAAGTGAATCTGCGGCTATTGATTGCTTATAATAGCCTTCTGCTCTCTTGAAATCACCTAGTGAAGCATATATTGAACCAACGTTGCTATATCCTTTTGATGATTTTGGATGGATACTTATTATCTCTTTGTATTCAGTGATTGCTTTTTCATATTCTCCTTCCTCCAAATAAATCTTACCCAAATTGTTTCTTGGTTCTGACCAGCTTGGAGTTTTTTCTTTAGCGATACTCGCATTCTTCTTGGCTTTGTCAACTTCTTGCAACTTTTGATATATAACACTTTTAGTATTGTAAGTATAAGCTGCATTAGGCTCTTCCTTAATTATCAGGTCAAGTTTTTCAATGGCAAGGGGATACTCTTGATAGTCATTTGAAAGAAGTATCTCTTGTACTTCAAGAAACAATTTCTGAAAGCTCGCCTTTCTGGTCAACAAAGAATCATCTGGATAGATCTTCAATGCCTCTTCAATATCAGTTATGGATTCCTGAATTTGTTGAATACTAGGTAGCCTGGTTAATCCTCTAATAAATGGCTCAATTATTCCCTCTGCTGAAGAAATAAGTGCTGAAAATACTTCAGCCTTGAGTATTTCTTTAAGCTGTTCTGAAATACCCATTTTTAGTAGCTCACCAAACAAATGCAAAACTGATGGTTTCAACTTGGGTAGTGCAAGGTCGGCCCCAGCAATATTACCAATACCTGTAACCCAATATATCCTCTCATTTTCTTCGGAGAAGTGAACAACGGATACTCCTTTGGTTCTAACAGTACTACTAGTCGCTTTTTCTGAGTTAGTATTGAGGAAGTAGATAGCCCCCCGCCTATCTCTTACAAAGAGGTTTTGGTTATGACAATTCAACAATTCTTCTTTAGGAGAGGTCAATTTTATTCCCTTTATCAATTCCAGTTTATCGAGATTCCAAATCGCTATAGATTCACCCTTGCTGGCAGTAATAAATGATCTATTGTCCTTAGGAAACAAAATGGTAGTTATCGGTTTTGTATGATGTTCAATCTGATGCATCGTTTTCGAACTTAAGTCCCAAACCAAAATTTCACCATTCTCACCTCCGGATATCAAGATTCGGCCATCTGGACTAATGCACAATTCAATTACATTTGACTTATGGCCACTGAGTGTGCTTGATAGTTTGGCTGACATCGTAGACCAAATGTTAATATTGTTGTCATCGCCAGCACTAATGATATGTTCTCCATCCCTCGTGAATATTACATCGTTTACTTTTGTTGCATGTGCTCCCTTCATTTTCCCTAGGGTTTTTCCTGAATTAGCGCTCCAGAGATAAAGCGTGTTATCCATTCCACCACTGACTATAATATCTGTATTGGTAGGATTACTTGCTACGCAAAGAACGGGGGCTTTGTGCTTCGCAAGTGTATTCAATTCTTTTAGAGATGCGCCTTGAAACGTCTTGAGAAGATTGTCAGCCGATGCGGTTACCAGAATATCCTGATCAGATATATAACAGATGTCATTAATTTGTCGAGAATGTGCAATACTCGTTTTTACCTTATCTATTTGAATCATCGATTCATCATCATTCACAAAATACATGGAGCCTCGTAGATTTTCATTTTTTATTTCAGTCCTAAGTTGAGTTATAGCACTTCGTATCTTATCCGAAATCACCCCTCCCCTGGTTCGAATACCCCGATTAATTGTAGGATAATTGAACTTCTCTCGATGTGCCTTCATTACTGCTTCTGCCTCTGCCAATGCACTATCCTCCACAAGGAACATATTGTAGGTTTCATCGCCTGTAGATTTTGGAACTTGCCTATACTCCGTATCCTTCTTGACATGAGCCCTTACATAGTCCGATATCTCTCCGAAGCTCACAACTTTGTCCTTATTCTCATCAGCAAGCCCCATTAGCCCATTGACAAGGTGAAAGGTAAAAACTCCATGACCATCACCCCATCTTTCCCCTTCCATTGAACTTTGATCACTTTGACAAGAAACTAACTTCAAAGCATAATTCCACTCTCGAAGTAGAGCTGCAGTCGTGTGTAGCGCGCCACGCGAATCTCCAACCAGTTTTCCGGCCCTGCATGCATCCGTAATCAGAATTACTTTGACCCCTTTAGAACCGGCAGTAGTTATCAGACCTTGCACATCGCTAACTTGTAAAGCATCGCTAATAAAGTAATCTCCATCTGCACTTACGTCATGCATTAACAAGAAGCCATCATCAATGGTTGCATCTACATCTCCATGCCCTGCGAAGTAAAATATTACAACATCTCCAGGTTGCGATTCTTTAAAAAGTATTCGGTATAAATGGGCTTTGATAGAAGCACCATGGGCCTCTGCATTCAAAAACACGTGTATGTTAGAACTGTCAATCTCCGCTTTGGTCCGTAGAAAATCGTAAAGTGTTTTTGCATCGTCATCGGCATACAATAGTTGCTGCTCCTCAGGGAAGTTTTTATATTCAGAAACACCTACGATAACAGCCCTGATCGTAATTCTTTTCATCTCTGACTCCAGAATAATTCTAGCGGGGCTTTTATGGGTTTGTGAGAAAATGGACATTGAGTTGATAAGCACGATGAAGATGACCATTGCTCTTCTGGAAATGATAGAGATAGAAAGGATTAACTGATTCTTCATTTTTAAAATTCAATAAATAATTGGAATCGATCACTCTTTTGGTCGCTCATCATATTCCTTAACTTGTCTCTTTGTTACGTCTTTCATCATTTTAAATAGGTCCTCTGTAGATATATTTACAGCTCCGGAGGCACTTTGTGATCTCTTTCCATATTCAGCATATTCATTAGCACTAATTTGAATGAGGAAGTTACCCGTACCGTAAATGTTATCAGCTAATTGTGATCTTGGAATGATCGGAAACCATTGTGTGGTACTGTTCTTTAGCATGTTTTGGTTAATACTTCCTCTAATAGGGATATTATATAAAATAATATTTAATGAA
>NVRZ01000208.1 GCA_002401055.1 Bacteroidota bacterium | reverse complement strand
CTTCTGCAGAACTCCCCAGTAATACAAAAGGCTTGTTAAGGCCGCAAAAAACACGATGGTAGGAAGCACCATTATTACAAAATTTATTAGTGAACTCTCAATCTTATGCGTCACAAATGATTCGAAGAGGAAAGCGGTTCCTTCTTGAGTAAAAGAAATAATCTGAATAAAGAAGCCACTGACTATCTCAAAGAAGAAAGTTACGGCTGGAACTTTAAGCACTAGCAAGGCAAATATTAACTGTATGAGCAGCCCTTTACCCACCAATGACCATGAGATGGCTCTACGATTTGAGCTGAATGCAACAGCAATAGCGAGTAACGTAACAATCCCTAGCATTCCTCTCCAGATGGATTCAAAGCTGAACCCTTCTGACTTATACGGCCCACTCTGCTCAACTTCTACAGGCGCTGTATCGCCACTTTCATCAGATGTGAAATAATAGGTTTCTCCATCTCTCTCCAACGTTAACGAGTTTTTAGCAAGCGCGAGGATTTTGAAATTTTCAACGTACTTACTTGAAACTACCCTTCCCTTCGCAAGACGAACAACTTCCTTTCCCTCCTTGAAATATACCAAGACTGGGCTTCCGTTAACTACCAAATATATGGATGAATCGAGGTTGCTTGTGTCAGCACCAAGGGCTTGCTTTAAAACCAAAGGCTCAGCCGGATTGGGACTGCATTCCCAAATCCCACTTGTACTAACATTCCTACTTTCAATAACGAATGTAAAACCATCTTCTCCTAAATGAAGAATATCCGCTTCGCCAAGAATATAAACATCCTCCGCATTCTGGTCCTGAATAGAATCGAGCCTCCAGGTTTTTTGAAGATTCTCGGCTATATCTTCAAATGGATTACCCAGAGAATCATTCGCATTGTCTTGCGAATGGGAGATAAGAGGGGCAAAAAAAAGCAGGCACAGTAATATTCTGAATTTTACCATCACTTTTTCTTCCTCTTGTCTATTTCCTTTTTAATTTTTGAGGCATCTTCATATGCTTCGTCCGATATAGCCTGCTTAAGGAATGCTTCGAGCTTCTTCACGCTTACATTTGAGAGATCTTCTGATTCAGCTGGTTCATCATCCTCGTCTACGTCCTGAAACTCCTCGACTATTCCCTTTTCAATAACATCTTCGATTTCTTCAGACTCTTCCAGAATAATTCCAGCAGCAGAAAGGATAAATTCATAGGTGTATATTGGACAATTAAATCTTATTGCCAAGGCTATCGAATCTGAAGTTCTGGCGTCAATCTCCACTTCCTTTCCGTCCCTATCACATATTAGTTTGGCAAAGAATATCCCTTCTACCAGGTTATAAATGATAACCTCATTAATTGTGACGTCGAATGAATCAGCAAATGTTTTGAAGAGGTCATGGGTAAGAGGACGGCTCGGCTTCATTTTTTCAAGCTCAATGGCAATGGCTTGAGCCTCAAAGCTCCCGATAATAATAGGTAGCCTCCTTTTCCCAGCTTCCTCACCCAGCACAAGCGCGTAGGCCCCGCTTTGGGTTTGGCTGTAGGAAAGTCCTATTATCTCGAGTTTATGTTTCTTCATTCAACTAGCTTCCGCTATTCTAGCCTTTCAGACTTTTGATGGCTGAATTTAATTTTGGAACTACTTCAAAGGCATCTCCAATTATTCCATAATCAGCTGCCTTAAAAATTGGAGCTTCAGAATCAGTATTAATTGCAACAATTACTTTACTGCCGTTTACACCGGCTAGGTGCTGAATAGCGCCTGAAATTCCTATTGCAAAGTATAAATTTGGTCGAACTGTAATACCTGTCTGGCCAACGTGCTCTGAGTGGGGCCTCCAGCCCATATCGGCCACTGGTTTAGAACATGCAGTAGCTGCACCCAACATATCTGCCATTTCTTGCAGCATTCCCCAATTGCTAGCATCCTTTAAACCTCTACCACCAGAAACTACTATAGTAGCTTCTGTGAGTGATACTTTATCTGTTACCTTATTCGTCGCTGTAATCTTCATGCCAAAATCCGCATCCGTCAAATCTACACCTGCGGATTCCACAGTTGCCTTTTTGTCTGTTACCTCTGGAGAGAATGCATTTGGTGTTACAGCAATAATTTTTGTAGTAGATGAGATAGTCACATCAGCAAATGCCTTACCCGCATATACACTTCGTCTAACCGTTAACGAATCTCCATCCACCTTAGGAAGCTCCAATACCGAAACGGCCATCCCTGCCTGAAGTTTCGCCGACAATCTAGGTCCGATTGACTTGCTTGCATAATTGTGTGAGAATATAATTACATCTGCTCCAGTATTGCCAATGGCGTCAGACACCACCTTGGTATAACTTTGCGAATCAAAATCCTTGAGCTTATCGTCACTATAATGCAACACTTTGTCCGCCCCGTAGTTTCCAAGACTTTCTAGAACTGAATTGTCTATTGTCCCTATTGCTACTGCAATCGTTTCTGTCCCTTTTTCTTGTGCTACTTTACTCGCATAATAAATTGCTTCCAGCGCCGAATTTGGCACCATACCTCCTGAGTTATCTGCATATACTAATACTGCCATGTCTTAAAATTAATAAGTGTATTGCTAAATTACCTTAGCCTCGTTATGTAATAAATTAATGAGTTCCTCGGCGTTATCTGCCTCAACGTACTTGCATTCACCTTTAGCCGGTGGCAACTCGTATGAATTTACCCCAACAAAAGATCCAGCCTCAACGGGCTCTACAACTGTTAACGGCTTGGTTCGTGCTGACATAATCCCTCTCATACTAGGAATTCGCGGCTCTGTTACCCCTTCCTGGATACTTGCCAAGAATGGAGGATTTAATGATATAACTTCCTTGCCACCCTCAATTTCCCGTTCCATCGTTGCAGTAGTTCCATCATAATCAAACTTAGGAACGCCAGCAATAAATGGAATACCCATCATTTCCGCAACAATTCCTCCAACTTGCGCTCCTTCATAGTCAGTGGTTTCCCTGCCCGCGAAGATGTAATCATAATTACCCTCTTTAGCATAGTGCGCTATTTGAGAAGCTACGAAAAAACAATCGGTCGGTTCTGCGTTGATTCTGATTCCTTCATCAGCACCAATAGCAAAAGCTTTTCTAATTAGAGGCTCGGTATCGGCAAGTCCAACATTAATTACGGTTATGGTGCCCCCAAGCTCTTCCTTTATTTCAATTGCCCTGGTCAACGCAAACTCATCCAAGGGATTGATAACCCATTGCACTCTTTCGGTATTGAACTTCGTGTTATTATCAGTGAAAGTAATCTTCGTCGTTGTATCCGGAACTTTCGCTATACATATCAAAACATTCATCTGAAATATGGTTTTAAGTGGTCATTTAAAAAAACATGTAAAGCTAAAGAAAATGAATGAAAATGAAATGATTCTTTAAATTTTTTAAATATCCTTGTTTCAGATGTAAATTTGAAGTTCTACAAGGAATTTTTACCTTTGTTTTCCTTCAAAAAAAGGTAATGAGAGAAATTCAATTTAGAGATGCAATACGTGAGGCCCTCACAGAAGAAATGCGACGGGATAAAAACGTATTTATTATAGGCGAGGAAGTTGCCGAGTATCAGGGTGCTTACAAAGTTACCAAGGGTATGCTGGATGAGTTCGGACCTGAAAGGGTAATTGACACACCGATTGCAGAGCTTGGTTTTACTGGAATTGCCGTTGGAGCAGCCATGAACGGCCTTAGGCCAATAGTTGAATTCATGACCTTTAACTTTGCCATCTTAGCAATGGATCAAATTATTAATTCCGCAGCTAAGATGTTGCAAATGTCTGGAGGCCAGCTGAAGGTGCCCATCGTATTTCGTGGACCAAATGGAGCCGCCGGTCAGTTGGCGGCCACTCACTCTCAGAGTTTTGAGGCTATTTATGCAAACATCCCCGGGTTGAAAGTTATTTCTCCTTCAAATCATTACGATGCAAAGGGTCTTTTAAAATCAGCTATTCGCGATGACGACCCGGTAGTATTCTTCGAATCTGAAGTAATGTACGGCGATAAGGGGGAGGTTCCCGAAGGAGAATACGTTATCCCTATTGGAGTTGCTGAAGTTAAAAAAGCAGGAAAAGATGTGACCATTGTAGCCTATGGTAAAGTTGTAAATGTGGTGCTTGCGGCCATTAAAGAACTCGCAAAGGAAAATATAGATTGTGAAGTAATTGATATGAGAACGGTACGGCCTATTGACTATAAGACAATTATAGAATCCGTTAAAAACACAAACCGATTGGTAGTGGTAGAAGAATCCTGGCCTCTTGCCTCAATAGCCTCTGAAGTGGCCTTTGTTGTTCAGAAAGACGCCTTTGATTACCTCGACGCCCCGATCAAAAGAGTGACTCAAAGAGATGTGCCGCTCCCTTATGCCCCCAATCTGGTGGAAGCTTCACTTCCTAGTGTTGAACGAATCGTCCGCTCCGTTAAAGAAGTGATGTACAGACTGTAACATTAAGATTGCCCAGCCTCACCCTGCTTTCTTTTATCTAATATCGTCATACGCATTACACTATAATTGATATCTTTGCGCGCCAAATAAGGACGTGTACTAAACAACCATAAAAATTTAAAGTTTATACCAAATGGAAAACATAGCATACTTTTTACCAGCTTTCGGAATTCTAGCACTTTTATTCGTAGTATGGAAGAGTGCCTGGGTCACAAAACAGGAAGTAGGTGATGAAAAAATGGCAAGAATTGCCAAGAGCATTTCAGACGGTGCAATGGCATTTCTCAGAGCAGAATACAAAATCCTAGGCATTTTTGTAGTTACTGTTGCCGTATTGCTCGTATTTAAGGGAAACCACGAAGCAAATTCACACGCTTTTGTGGCCTTGTCATTCGTTACAGGGGCATTGTGCTCCGCCCTTGCTGGGTTCATTGGAATGAAAGTGGCTACGAAAGCCAATGTAAGAACCACCAATGCTGCAAGAACATCTATTGGACGTGCACTGGAAGTCGCTTTCTCGGGAGGATCGGTGATGGGTCTTGGCGTAGTTGGTTTGGGAGTACTCGGATTGAGCTCACTTTTCTTACTTTATACATCAATGTTTGGCGTTGCCTTTGATGAAATTGCCAAGGTATTGAACGTATTGGCCGGTTTTTCATTAGGTGCTTCTTCAATTGCTCTCTTTGCAAGAGTTGGTGGTGGTATTTACACCAAAGCGGCAGATGTAGGCGCTGACCTCGTTGGAAAAGTTGAAGCTGGAATTCCCGAAGATCACCCTCTTAATCCAGCAACTATTGCTGATAATGTTGGAGATAACGTAGGTGACGTAGCCGGAATGGGTGCTGACTTATTTGAATCGTACGTTGGCTCTATTATCGCGACAATGGTCTTAGGTGCTGCGTTTGTAGCCATACCAGAATTCAGAGAACAATTTAATGGTTTAGGAGCAGTATTACTTCCCTTAACCCTGGCAGCCTGTGGTATTGTAATGTCTATTCTGGGCACGTTCCTGGTTAAAGTAAAAGATGGAGGAAGCCCTCACAGAGCTTTGAATATGGGTGAATTGTCATCGGCTATTGCAATGGTAATTGCGTCATGGTTCATCATTCAACACATGATGCCCGAAACCTGGTCTATCGGAGGTATTGAATACACTTCCACAGGCGTGTTTCTGTCAACTATTGTTGGATTACTTGCAGGACTAGGAATAGGAAAAATCACTGAATACTACACTGGTACGGGTACCAAGCCCGTAATGTCAATTGTGAAGCAGTCACTAACCGGATCTGCTACCAACATCATTGCAGGATTAGGTGTGGGCATGATGTCAACTGCTATTCCTGTGTTACTTATTGCAGCAGCTATTCTCCTCTCTCATCACTTTGCAGGTTTGTACGGAATAGCCATTGCGGCAGTAGGAATGTTGGCCAATACGGGTATTCAATTAGCCATTGATGCTTATGGGCCTATTTCGGACAACGCAGGTGGAATCGTGGAAATGAGTGGACAGGACTCCCACGTCAGAGATATCACTGATATGCTAGATGCAGTAGGCAACGTGACCAAAGCAAGCACGAAGGGCTACTCTGTCGGCAGTGCTGCCCTCGCCTGCTTCCTCCTCTTCTCCTTGGTGGCCTTGGTCGCCGTCCTTGTCGCTCTCCTTTCCGTCTGGAATCGGCTCCCTAAAGGTCACTGCAATGTTGTGGAGGATAGC
>NVRZ01000207.1 GCA_002401055.1 Bacteroidota bacterium | reverse complement strand
GTCAATATTACAAAAATAAGTGATAAGTTTATTAGCAACACCCTTTTTGAATTGACAAAAAAGTAACTTATCTTCGTCTCTTTCAGACATTTTAAAAATCCTTAGCAATCAATATTGATTAATCAATCATATAGAATTGTTGTTTTTTTTTGGAATTTCTGAAATAAGATTATAATATTGCAGCTACTTTAGTCAGAAAGACATACAACTTTGCATAGAACTACAGAAGGGACAGTGAGAAATAATGGATATGCGGGGCGAAAATTGAATGGAGTGAGAAACTTACTTATTGTCATTATTCTATTTGTTAGCCCAATTTCATTTGCGGGAACAATAATTCTTGAGGGAAACTATCAAGGGAAAAACTTGTTTGTGCAAAATCCTTTTGCAGGCTCAGGAGTTGGATTTTGTACCTATGAGGTAACAATCAACGATCAAGTCACAACTGACGAGATTAATTCTAGCGCATTTGAAATTGACTTTACAGCGTTTCAACTAGAAATAGGTACAAAGGTTGTTGTGAAAATTCGCCATGGTGATGATTGCAAACCTAAAATCCTAAATCCTGAAGTTCTAAAGCCAAAAAGCACATTTGACATTGTGTCGATGAAGATTGATGATGATGGAGTTCTAACTTGGAGCACAAATAATGAAACAGGGAGGCTTCCTTACATTATAGAACAATTCAGATGGAACAAGTGGGTAAAGGTTGGTGAGGAAGAAGGAAAGGGATTAAAATCTACTAATACGTATACGTTCAAAATTACCCCTCACTCAGCAGAGAATAAGTTTAGGGTTAAACAAGTTGATTATAGTAGAAGGCCTCGCTATTCATCTTCTGTTAAATTCAGATCGAAAAAACCACCGGTTACATTTGCTCCTGTAAAAGTTAAAGATACTATCCTCTTTTCAGATGAAACGATGTACGAGATTTACGATGCGTATGGAAACATTGTTAAAAAAGGATTTGGAGCCAAAGTTGATGTTTCTAACTTGAAGAAAGGAACATACTACATCAACTACGATAAGGAAATGGGCAAATTCCTCAAAAAGTAAGACCGCCCTTCATTCTATATTTATTTCTAGATTAATAATTAACTTGGCAACTCTATTGCTTGTCTAAAATATTCTTATGCTCAAAATTGAACACATTGGTATTGCGGTTAACGACCTGGATGCGGCAAATGATCTCTACAAAAAACTACTTGGAACAGAACACTACAAAGAAGAGGTGGTCGAAATCGAGGGCGTTACTACTTCCTTCTTCAAAGTAGGTGACTCCAAAATTGAGCTTTTAAAAGCTACCACTGCCAATAGCCCAATCGCCAAATTCATAGAAAACAAGGGTGAAGGCATGCACCATATTGCATTTGAGGTGGAAGATATATATGCAGAAATGGAAAGGCTCAAAGAACAAGGCTTTGTAATGACAAAAGATACTCCCAGCAAAGGAGCTGACAACAAACTCGTCTGCTTTGTGCACCCTAAAAGTGCCAACGGCGTATTAATTGAGCTCTGTCAAGAAATTTAAATTCTCTACTATATTAAGTAGCCGTCACTATCGAATATTTCTGCAATAGACACGGTCTCATCAACCTTTCGTGTACTTATGCCAATCCTTTCGGCCCCGTGCAGATGCATATCAAGGTCATCAATAAATACAGTTTCTTCAGCTCCCAACGAATTCTCTTTCAATACAAATTCAAATATATTGGCATTTGGCTTCCTCATTCCAATTAGATGTGAATAGTAAGTTTTCTCGAAGATGTTACTCCAGTTTTCGTATCCACAAACTTCATTCACCATTACCACAACCTCAGAATAGTGCAACTCATTTGTGTTGCTGAGAAGAAACATACGGTAGTTTACACCAACTTTCTGAAGCAGCTGCACCCTCTGGATTGGCAGATCAAGTAACATAGCATTCCACGCGTCCTTTATCTGCCCGTCTGTTATCCCAGCAGGTAAGAAAGGTCGAAATCCCATGTAAAACTGATCCGTCGTTATTTCACCTTTTTCATACTGACTAAAAAATTCGCTTTGGCTAACTTTTGAATAAAGATTCTGCACATCCTTTACTCCGAGATTCTCAAGAGCCCTCAAAGTGAGGTTATAATCCACATTAAGGATTACGAAACCTAAATCAATTATTATGTTTTTTACATTTTGAGAAGGCATGCGATAAAAATTTTATTTCGTTTATTTTGACAATGCAAATATGAATTTTAAAAGGGGAAGAAACCAAAATAACGGAAAAGGATGTTACTTTTGCATTCTTAAATTGCAAATTAAAATTGCAGGGCCTATAGCTCAGTTGGTTAGAGCGCCGGACTCATAATCCGTCGGTCCCAGGTTCAAGTCCTGGTGGGCCCACCTTCGCCCTCCGTAGCTCCGAACGAAAGTACGGAGCGAAGGAGGGCTTTTTTACGCAAATCAAATCCATCTAGCCGAGACTCGGGCTTCGGACGCTTGCGCCATAGCTTCAGCGTCGGCGCATGGGCAAAGCCCACCAGTGACTAACTTTCAAATGTACTTTGAATAAGAAGTGCTTTTTAATTGGGTTATATTTGATCAGCCACAAGTACGAAATTGAGCCCATGATTAACAGAAGAAACTTTATCCTTGGATCAACAATAACATCTATAACCGCATTTCTAGGTTTAAAAGAGCCAGTCACTGCGAAATCATCCAATGTTACAACGGAGATTAAGCCAATTGTGATCTCAACGTGGAATCATGGTTTACCCGCAAATGAAGCTGCATGGAAGATTATAAAAAGCGGAGGAAAAGCAATCGACGCTGTTGAGACCGGAGCAAAAGTTCCAGAGGCAGATCCAGAGGCTAACTCAGTAGGTTATGGCGGTTACCCAGACCGCGATGGAAATGTGACACTTGATGCTTGCATAATGGACGAAACTGGTAACTGCGGATCCGTTTCTTACCTGCAACACATCAAACACCCTATTTCCGTGGCCAGGAAGGTGATGGATGACACGCCACACGTCATGCTGTCAGGTGCTGGAGCCCTGGAGTTCGCACTACAAAAGGGCTTCAAAAAGGAAGAGCTCCTTACCGATAAATCCAAAGCTGCCTGGAAGAAGTGGCTGGAGAAATCCGAGTATTCACCAATAATTAACAGGGAGAACCATGACACAATTGGGCTTTTGGCAATCGATCAAAAAGGAGACATTTCAGGCGCTTGTACCACTTCCGGATTGGCATGGAAACTTCACGGCCGCGTTGGTGACTCACCTATAATCGGTGCAGGAATGTTTACAGATAACGACATTGGAGGTGCAGTCGCTACTGGTATGGGCGAAGCAGTCATGAAGACCTTGGGAACCTTTTTAATTGTCGAGCTAATGAGAGGAGGGATGACTCCACAAGAAGCATGTGAAGAAGCAGTCGGACGAATAGCTGCTAAGCAAGACTACAAGTCTTTTCAAATTGGATACCTGGCAATTAATAAAGCGGGTGAATATGGGGCCTATTCAATCCAAAAAGGATTCAATTATGCACTGCACAAAAACGGAGACAATCAGATGCACAAAGCAAACTATCTGAACAAGTAAGTTGTAATTCTTTAACGGGACGAGGTATTTAATCCTTGTAAATGTATACCTCCGGTTTGTTATCGGCCTTCACGACACCTCTGTACATTCCTTCCGTATTGAATATGAGCGCATAATTTCCTTCGCTGTCCACAGCTATAATGCCACCAGATCCGCCCATCTCCACCAGCTTCTTATGAATAACCTCAGTGGCCGCCTCTTCCAGCGATACTCCTTTGTTTTCCATGATTGCAGAAATATCATATGCGACCACCGCTCTGATAAAATATTCGCCATGGCCAGTGCATGACACGCCGCAAGTTTTGTTATTTGCATAGGTTCCCGCACCAATAATTGGAGAATCACCTACTCTTCCATACATCTTGTTCGTCATGCCTCCTGTAGATGTTCCAGCAGTAATGTTTCCGTATATGTCAATGGCCACGGCCCCAACTGTTCCGAATTTTTCATCCACCGTCGCGTCAAACTCTGCATCAAACTGCTTCTGGTTCAATTCGCTTCGCTCCTCTGCATGGTCCATTTCAACGTCATTAGAGCCACGAATGTTTTCCAGTTGCTTCCAACGCTTTTCATCAAAAAAATAGGAGCTGTCCACAATCTCCAAGCCGTTCTCCTCTGCAAAACGAACCGCGCCTTCCCCTACCATCATAACATGTTGCGACTTATCCATTACCGCCCTCGCCGCCATAATCGGATTTTTAATTGTATTTACCTGCGCTACCGCCCCAGCATTAAGGGTTTTACCATCCATTATTGACGCGTCCATTTCATTCTTCCCGTCATTGGTAAACACAGCTCCTTTTCCCGCGTTGAATAGCGGTGAATCTTCCATAATCATAATAGTTGCTTCAACAGCATCTGTACTACTTCCACCTTTGCTTAGAATCTCATAACCCGTTTGCAAAGCCTTATTCAAACGCTCCCTGTAAGCGGCCTCTTTCTCATCCGTCATATTCTTTTTTAGAATAGTTCCCGCTCCCCCATGTATAACCAATGTAAAGTTTTTCATTTCCGAATTTTTAGATTGCCCAAATGCAACTGATAAATACATCAGAGCGAATACAAATATTATCAATTTTCGCATAAATATTCGTTTAATAGTAGAATCTCAAAAATCAAAATAACTAGATGCAAAATTCCTTTATATTTATCTCCTTGACCAATGAAACAATGTTCACAAGATGAGGAAGCTCTATTTCATCAAAAAATATTTCCAGCATCAGCTGCGTGCTGCATCAGCCTCCAGCATAGAAAATCAATCCGTCAAGGATACTATCACAAATATAATCAAACGTGATAAGCGGTTTTATATCTTTTCTGTGATTGAGTCCCTTCGGGCACAGATGCTCCTGTCATCAGATAGTATTCATGTGGAGGATTACGGAACCGGTATTTCTGGAAATCGGAAAGTAAAATCCATAGCTACAAAATCCTTGAAAAGCGCCAAGCATGGGCAAATGCTCTTTCGGCTGGTAAACCATCTTCAAGCCAAAACAATCCTAGAGCTTGGAACATCATTGGGCATTACCACACTATACCTGAGCAAGGTTAGTGAAAACTCCAGGGTAATTACACTTGAAGGATCTTATGAAATTGCCAATATTGCGTTGAAAAACTTCAGGAGATTGAAAGCAAACAATATAGAACTTGTGCAGGGAGACTTCAAGAACACCTTGCCCGAAGCGTTGGCCAAACTGAATTTACTGGACCTTTGTTTTATCGACGGAAACCACAGCGAAAAACCCACCCTCGATTATTTTAATCAGGTAGTAGATAAATGCAACGAAGCCGCCGTAATTGTGATTGACGATATTCATTGGTCAAAAGAAATGACCGGGGCTTGGAGGAAGATACAAGATCATAGCAAAGCTTGGGTATCTGTCGAGTTATTCAACCTGGGAATGGTGTTCTTAAAGCCTGGCACCCGAAAAGAATATTACAAAATACGTTGCTAATTGACTTTTACTGCTCTTTTTATGGTGTTTTGCGCGTTTTAATGTCGTTTTAATGTCTTTTTATGTTATAATGTAACAATTTTGCTTGTGGCTCAAATAAAATATTTTAAAGCTAATCTCGTTCAATTAGTAAATTTGTACGAGGCCAAGCTAACTGCCTAGTTTTATGAACCAAGAGATAATTAAGATTGATAGCATTGTAAAGACATTTACTATAGGCACGGTGAATGTCCATGCCCTGCATAACGTATCACTTACCATTTTCGAGAATGAATTTGTCGCTCTAATGGGTCCGTCGGGTTCTGGAAAGTCAACCCTCATGAATATCTTGGGTTGCCTTGACACACCAACAAGCGGTAATTACGTACTCAACGACCAAGATGTAAGCAGCCTAACCGATAATCAACTAGCAGAAATAAGGAACAAAGAAATTGGATTCATTTTTCAAACCTTTAACCTCTTACCAAGAGCAACAGCTCTTGATAATGTTGCACTTCCGCTTATTTACGCTGGTATGGGCAAGGAAAAAAGAACGGAAAGAGCCATGGAGGTTCTTACCCAAGTAGAGCTCGCTGACAGAGTAAAACACAAGCCAAATGAGCTGTCAGGAGGCCAGCGACAGAGGGTTGCCATCGCACGAGCATTGGTTAACAGTCCA
>NVRZ01000206.1 GCA_002401055.1 Bacteroidota bacterium | reverse complement strand
TCTAATATGATAGATGCTCGAACAATACTCTTATTCTCCTCACAAATCTTAAGTGCACGACGGTAGTGTTGTATTTGAAGTGAGTCCTTACCCTGATAACCGTAAACAATCCCGATATTATTAATGCTAGAGGCAATGCCATCATTGTGTTCAAATTGCTCAAATACATCCAGGGCCTGTCCGTAATAATCCAGCGCCTCTTCATAATTCTCCTGCCGCTTATATACAGATCCAATGTAACGCAACAACCATCCTTTATCAGTATCTACTAAATCCAGTTGCTGATACATCATCAAACCCTCCATGTACATATCCATGGCCTTTGTGTAATCCCCGAAGCTGTAATACATGCGCCCTATTATCCTTAGTATCCGTGGAATCTCTTCAAATTCCTCGGCACTGCGATAAGCCTCTATCGTCAAATCAAAATAGCTAATGGCGCTACTGTAATTGTCATAATCTTCGAGCAAGTCGCCCATATTGTAGAGAGCGCGACCCAAAGTATTCGATTCTCCCAATGTTCGGGCAAGCTCAATGGCATTGTGCGCAAAGGCAAATGATCTGGAACTGTCCTCCCTTGTGTTACGAGAAGATTCTATTAAAGCCTCTACCCTATCTCTATCATGGTCTTGCGCCTCAACCTTGCATAAGCAGAAACTAGTGATGAACACAAAAACTATGAGAAAGTACTTCGAAACCATAACAAACGTCAATCTTATCAATGATTAAAGCTCAGCAACTATGAATGAATACCTGGTGATAATATGACACAAGCTATGAAACTTTCGAGTAAACCAGGCCTATTACTCCACCGGTAACGCCTTGTTCAATCAAATGCCACGGAATATCTAACATAGAGAACGTGGAATCGGCACCCAATGCACCCACTAGTACTAAATTTAAAGGCAGCACCATGATCAACCCAATAGGCGCTCCAAATTTGAATCCTTCAGTAAATGGAGAGCCCCCTTCATATCCTTTTGGATACATGTGGGCCATAATTCCAGAAATCAGAACTGCCATCCCAATAGCGAGCATAGGAGGCGGCTGCTGAGAATTTGGAAATTCACTCATTAATTGTTTCAAGAGATCACCAACCAATATTCCGTGAAAAAGACCTGCAAGAACCAACATGGTAACAGTTCCCGCCACTGTTGCAATCAGAAATTTTTTCATTGTACGCACTATTTGGTTTTAAATTCTATGGATTACGAATACTCCAAATTAAGAAAGAATATTACCGAAACAATGTGAACACTTAATTTTTACTAACACGAATAGCAGCTGGCTTTAAGCACTAAATACTGCAATTAGCCTCGTAGCCAGAGTTTTTAAGTGCAGTCTCGTATCTACTGCATCTAGTTAAGGCCTGCTCCTTCGTCATTCGTCCTAAATAATAATCCTCAGTATATGTGTTGCTGCCCCCATATGAATAGTTGCACGTGCAGGTGCGTTCTTTTACACAGGATGTTGCTCCGAATAACAATACTGCACCTATGATAATGGTTATTTTTTGCATAATACAATCGTTAATTAAATACAATTTAAGCATAAATCGCTCAAACTAACACGCTAATTTTATTTAGGATTATTAATCAGGTACTAGTAGTTTTAAGCGTTATACCTCAAATGAACAAGCTTACCTTTTCCTCTAAAATCGGTTCACTACTGGCTATCATTGGCGTAGCCATTGGCCTGGGAAACGTGTGGCGTTTTCCTTATATGATGGGGCAATATGGTGGAAGTGCCTTTTTGTTTATATACCTGATCTTCATTCTTCTCTTTGCCATCCCTGCCCTCACTGGCGAGTTTGCTCTCGGGAGATTCACACGAAGCGGCCCTGTTGGAGCCTTTGGCAAAGCCTTCGGCCCTAAATTCGGGAAGCCTTTCGCATTCTTCATTGCCACTTCGATTTTTATCGCGAATTCATATTATCTACTGATCATCGCCAACATAGGATACCTTGCATTTCATTCTGGATTCTATGGATTTGATACACCCACGTCCGGAAATGGAGCTGGCTTGGACAATCACCTGCTTCAATACCTGATTTCTATAATACTCCTAATCAGTTGTTTGGGTGTTATATACATGGGTTTGCGCAAAGGTATCGAGCGTTTAAGCATGGCGATCGTCCCTTTTTTTGGAATTGTGATGATATACCTGCTCTATCGTGCATTGAATCTTCCTGGAGCAATAGAGCATCTCATGGATTTCATACAACCGAATTTCTCCTCGCTTACAGCAAAAAACGTATTTGCTGCTATGGGTCAGGCATTTTTCACCCTTAGCTTAGGGGGGACGATGATGATTGCCTATGGCAGCTATGTTAGGGACGACACAAATCTTCCTTCTCTCGCCGCCTCAACGAGTCTGGGAGATTTAATTGCTGCTTTGTTGGCTGCTTTATTCATTGTTCCCACCATATTGGTGTATAACCTGGATATGGAGCAAGGGCCCACCCTACTCTTCTCTACAATTCCCCATATATTTAGTCAGATGCCGAATGGGCGCGTATTGGGAACACTATTTTTACTAGCTCTACTATTGGTCTCCTTTCTCTCTAGCCTGGCAGTATTGCAACTCTATGTGCGAATGATATTTGAAAATAGCAAACTAGGCTTTACGCTGTGCCTGATCCTGGTAGGTATTGCTCAGGCAATACTCATCATTCCATCTGCATTTAATCCTTCGATCATTTCCACACTGGATCTCATTTTCGGCTCTGGAATGCAAATGCTGGGTAGTTGCCTTGCAATCATTGCGCTTTGCTGGGGGCTCGGAAAAGGAATTGTTATGGCTCAAATGTTTACAGGCAAACAGCACCTCTTTCAGCAAATGTATTTTCAATGGCTTAAATGGATCGTTCCCGCCGCATTAGTCGGCACGTTAATATTGTATCTTTATGATAGCCTATAAACCTTACGGAACCATATGGATTCAAAACTAAAAGATGGCACAAATGCCTTTAACCAGGACTTTAATCGATACGATCAGGTTAATAAGCTGCAGCGCTACAGGCTGTCGGAAGGAGATAAAGATGAATTTGATGAAGACTACCAAATAACGACCTGCGATTTTAGGGATCTTACTGAAGGCGGCGAAGCCGGAACAAAGCGGTTCACAGAAAATTTTGGTAAGTCCTTAGAGGATATTGGATTCGCTATTTTGTCCAATCACGGTGTTGACACGGCATTGTACGATGAAGCAGAAGAGTTGACCAGGGAGATATTTGAAGACTATTCCTTGGAATCACGGATGAAGTTCAGGGCCCAAAGACATGGTTCGGTAAATCAGGGATATTTTCCCATCAAGGAAACCACCATCATTCACCCTGATATGGTAGAAGGATGGGTTTTCTGCCGAAGGGCATTTGATTTAGGTGAGAACCCAGATTATAATGTGAATGATTATTGGCTCGACTCAAAATTTGAAAGGTCCTTTAGAAAGCTTGTATTGGCACATGAGAAACTCTTTACTCCTCTTATGCAGAGCATTCTTGGGTATCTTAATGTTGATTCGAGCTTATACAATAGCAAACTTGCCAAAACCAATTTTGGTTTTAGGCTCAACTACTATCCCCCTATTTCTAAGAATGAGTCATTTGAAGGTGGTAGAATGCTGGGACATGAAGACGTGGACTTATTTACCATACTTCCAGCTGCCAATATTGAGGGCCTACAAGCGCTTCACAGAGGAAGCATGAAATGGGTTCGCGTTAATGCGCCTCCAGGTAGTATTATCATCAATACCGGCGATTATATGCAACGAATCACCAATGACAGGCTTCCCTCTACCACGCACAGGGTCAGCAAACCGAAGGATGCTGTCCTTTATGACACACCCAGGATCAGTTTCCCTATGGCAGTGTACGTGTGGGAAGATGAATTGCTTGAGGTCCTACCTGGATTGGATAATCCGAAATACCCTCCTGTAAGAGCCGAAGAGTTTCACACTAAAATTACAAGTAAGTATTACGGGGATGATTATGCTAATTCATCTGCTCTTACTTCGCGATAAAAAGCAAAGAATTAAGTTCTGAATAAGGAGTTCAGCCTCATTTTAGAGCACAATGGAGAAAATCTACCTCCCAACCACTAGCTTCTTGGTATAACTATCAGAATTATTGGTGTAATAGCGGATATAATAAATTCCTCGATCCAATTCGTTAATGTTAACTTCCTGTTCATTATCTCCGTTCAGGTTCATGCTTATCATGTGTTTGCCCGTCACATCATATATAGAAATGGACTCAACCCACGATGCATCTTGTAAATGAATATAGCTACTTGCAGGATTTGGATAAAATGAAGGAAGATTGACAGCAGTTTCTATAGAATTCACGTTGAGTAAGGTATTGTCCATATATGAAGCTGAAAAAATGAACAATGTAGAATTTGCATACCCCTTACTCCAGCTAGCCAAATAATTTGAATTGACTCCATCAAACCACAAGTAAATTGTATCTACGTAGAATGCAATTGGTGTGCCCTGATATTCATCCGTATAATCCAAAGTGATCCGCACCCTTAAGACATCATTAACTGTTCCGGTAGGCAGTATTAAGGCCCCATACGCATCCGCCTTAATTTCAATCGTTCCAGATCTGTCAAAAGTTTGCCCTGCCTGTATATTTTCTACAGTTCCAGCAAAAGTTTCGTAGAACACTGTATCATACGTCATCGGAAATTTTAAATGTTCCCTTTCGTCACTATAATTTATCAATAGAGCTCCCGGATAGTAATGACCACGCAAAGTATACTCCGCTGTAGTGCTTGAATAATAATTTTCAGCCTTGCCAGTATCTACACTCTCTACTATAGTTGCTAAAGAAAAAGACACAGGAGACTGACCACTTGATGCAGTGAGATAGTCACTGGTTGTAATAACACCAGCAATGGACGTGAAGTCCCATGTTTGATTGGCTCCGCTTGGCGAGACATCAACTATTGGGCTTGCCATTGATACATAGGTATATGAGGCACCAATGGAAGGAACAGCATTCGCACTTGTTAGTGTAATTTGTGCACTTGCACTGGCGAAAATGAAGGCTAGTATTACAGACAGATTGAGTTTTTTCATCATAATGGTTTGATTTTCTAGAATTATTTTATGACTTGAAAGTTACAAAAAATCTAGAGGATTACTTTTCTCTTTGTACGGTATCAATTCAATTGTATGAAACAGTATATAGATAGTCATTAACACTTGCAAAATCCAATGATCCGCAAGATGAACTGGCTGGGACGTCATTAATCGTTATTTGTCCTCCCTCGGGAATTGAGGCTCCACTGTTAGTCGTGTGGTCATAATACCAAGATCCACCAATTGATGGGTATATAGAGAGCCAAAAGTCGATGTATGAAATATTATTAGCAATGAGATTTGTGATAGTGAAATCCGCATAACACGTCAAAACTCCACAAGAGGCATCGCTGTACACCCGCCTAACTCCAGTTATGTCAATTCTCAGAATTTGCTCGTTGTAATACTGGCTGTTGAATATGTCATCTATCAGGTAAAAAGTAAGCGATCCCCTGCCCTCTTCAGCGGGTATACAATATTCACAAGAGCCATCGTCTTTATTTGCTACTATATCGTAGTTGATGGCTGACTCATCTGTGCAGCCTTCCTTTTTGCAAGATGAAACTATTACGATGAACAACAAACACAATAAAAGCGCCAGCTTGTTCATTTTCTTAATTTTAAAAGCGTAGAATTAAATAAATAGCAACAGGCAAGGTAAGTGACAACGCGCCACCTTTTGTTTTTTCGTTCAGCGTAGTAGTGGTTAGAACCACAGGGTTGAAGCCGTCAAAATCATATCGTTTGCTATCAACGTTCAATTTCGTTGTTGAGTAAATAAAATAATAGGACGCTTCTGTACCAATTAAAATATTTTTACTGAGATTAAAAGCTAAACTCGCTGATAACCCTCCCCCGAACCCCAATTCAGTTGAATTGGTAGTGGTTATCGTTGAGTCGTACCCAGAACCGAAAATGTCATTAAAGACCACAACGTTAATAGTTTTAATATTTTGGGATCTAAATACTTCATCCATCCCGTAACCCAAGATAAACTTTTCTCCTAGCTTCTTTACAAATCCAAATCCCGCTTTGAGCATCGCATCCGGCACTTGAGCATTCTTATCAAAACCCGCTGCAAGACCTATAGGATTAGGAAAA
>NVRZ01000205.1 GCA_002401055.1 Bacteroidota bacterium | reverse complement strand
CCCTCAAAAGCATCCACGAGAAGTATGACTCCATCCGCCATATTCAGAACTCGCTCTACTTCACCCCCAAAATCCGAGTGGCCAGGGGTATCGATGATGTTAATCTTTGTTCCCTTGTACCTGACGGATACATTTTTCGACAAAATTGTGATGCCTCGCTCTCTCTCCAAATCATTCGAATCAAGAATCAATTCCTTCACCTCCTCATTATCCCTAAACAATTTAACTTGATGCAGGATCCTATCGACCATGGTAGTTTTGCCGTGATCTACGTGCGCGATAATCGCAATATTTCTTATTTCCATTCCGTTGTACTGTTACTCAAAAAGCGTACAAAAGTAGTCTATTGTAACTACCATAATGAAATGATTTAAAAAAGTATTTTAATCGGGCTATTTACCAGATCAGTTGAATGATATTATCCATTCTTTGAGTCTGTCATTAAAGATGCAAATATGGTTATCACTAATCTCTTGTTGATAAAATCAAGGGGCTTTGTGTGAAACCAATTGTAACTGAGATTACATTTATAATAGTAAACATTAATATCCCAAAGATGATAGTAGACATTGACAAGCAAATATCATTTGATATTATTGAGGAGCATGCTACCTCGTTAGATACTCAAAAAATGCTGAGAGCAGGAGTAATATCAAACGACCAGGATTATCTAGCCGTGCATATTGAGAATCACCCCGATTATGATAAGGTGATTGTGCAACTTGATCGTGGTTATTTGGAGTACGTAACACTACCTACAAAGGTATTTAACGACCTTCCGCGATACGAGTACAAAGAAAAGAAGGCTATCTAAGAAGAATTCTAATGATCTAGGACTACATCTTCAGTCAAATCATTCTTCAATTTTTCATTTTTCTTTGCACGCTTCAATTTACCAACAATCCATCCTGATAAATTTACAAAAGCCATAGATACATAATGGGGTACTGCAAATAACCCTTCGTAAAATCCGCCAATGAACTTTCCATATTTCTCGGTATAGGCTCTGCCGATATAAGACTTTTTCCACCAGTGTTTAGAAATTTTTCCTTCTTTCCCTTCTTCAAATACCTCGCGGCAAGTTGTATAAACGCACTTCATGTGACCGCCTGGTGAGCAGTGGTCTACAGTAGCGTATTTCCCATTGCTGGTGAGTGCATCATCTTTCGTTTGAGCATATACAGATGTCCCAACTAGCACAAAGATCAAGAGAGTCAGAGTTGTGCGTAACAAAGCCATAACACTAAGGTAAGGCATTTGAATTTGATGAAAAGTCTGATTTGGGACAATTATGCACGACATAACAAATCGTGCTGCTGAATATACTTGTCTCAAAAAGATCTTAGCTGAGCACCAAAAACCTAAGGAAACAGCCTTCCATACCATCTTGGAAATGGTATACTCTCTCTAACATGAGGAATTTTGCATATCCATGTAACAAGTCTCTCTAGGCCAACTCCGAAACCAGCATGTGGTACGGAGCCATATCGCCTGAGGTCTAGATACCATTCAAATTCCTTCATTGGGAGCTCGTGCTCCTTGATCTTTTCCGTGAGCAATTCCATATCTGTTTCGCGCTCACCACCTCCAATAATCTCTCCATAACCCTCTGGAGCGAGTACATCAACACCTTTGGCCAATTCAGGATTATCCTGGTCTCGCTTCATATAAAATGCTTTAATAGCATGAGGCCAGTTGTAAACCATTATTGGCGAGTCATACAATCTTGTGAGTACTGTTTCATCAGATCCTCCGAAGTCATTACCATACTCAAATTCCTCAGCGGACTTTATCCATTGCGGAATATTTCGCAAATCCTCTTCAAGATCTTTCACTTCATTCTTTAGAATGTCAACCTTATTCTGATTAAAATTACGCTCGCCTTTCTTTATTCCTGGTCCAGCAATTTTCTCTTCTCTCTCACTTATTTCTTTGCTAATCTCTTCTTTACGTACTTCAGCTTCCTTCTGATCATTTTGCAAAGTTGTAATCGCATTTTGTCCATTAACATCGGTTTCTCCTTTTAATACTGAAACTGCCTCATCATACGTCAGGCGAGGAAATTCCTTAATAGCATTCTCAAGTTTCGAAACATCGCGTTCAATGATTTCAAATTCAACCTTGCAATTGTTGAGTACATCCTTTAAAATGCTTTTCATCATGGCTTCAATAAGATCCATGTTCTTTTCATTGTCATAAAAGGCCATTTCTGGCTCAATCATCCAAAACTCTGTAAGATGTCTACGTGTTCTCGATTTTTCAGCTCTAAATGTTGGCCCGAAAGTGTAGATCTTCCCCATGGCCATGGCCATCGCCTCGCCATAGAGCTGTCCTGACTGTGTGAGATATGCGGTTTGATCAAAGTATTCAAGTTCGAATAGATCACTTGTTCCTTCGCAGGCATTTCCTGTGAAAAGAGGTGCATCCATCTGAATAAACCCTTCCTTTTGAAAAAAGTTATGAATCGCAAAAGTTATCTGATTCCGTATTCTCATGATAGCCCATTGCCTTTTTGACCGCAGCCACAAGTGTCGTTTATCACTAAGGAAATCTACCCCGTGCGCTTTTTTTGAAATGGGGTATTCTTCTGCAATTGAGATCACTTTTAGATTTGTAACATGCAATTCAAATCCACCAACCTGACGCTCGTCTTCTACTATCTTGCCAGTAACCTCAATGGAGGATTCCATGGTTAGTGCATTTGCATGGGAAAAAATATTTGCCTCTACTTCGCCCTCGTTTACAACGCATTGTGCAAAGCCTGAACCGTCTCTGAGAATTATAAATACCAAACCCTTACCCGTTCGCTTATTCGACACCCAACCACTACAGGTAATCTCCTTTCCTTCTTTACTGAAAAAATCTTTAATTTGCATAGCTAAGCTGAGTGCCCATGATGGGCTAAATCAGTTTGCAAAGCTATCAAAATAATTGCTGAACATTGCATGGCAATTATAACAAACTCATCTGTTGGCCAATCCATCTGTAACAAAAATAAAAGCGCCTATCCTGGCAGAAATAGAAGCGTTCGAGCCTAAGTTTCGTGCCTCGATGAAGAGTTCTGTGCCCCTGCTGGACAAGATAACTCACTATATTATTAAGAGAAAGGGCAAACAGCTTAGGCCCATATTTGTCTTTTTATCGGCAAAGATTTGTGGTGAAGTGAATGAAGCCACTTACAGAGCCGCTACACTAATAGAATTGCTTCATACTGCCACATTGGTTCACGATGATGTTGTTGACGATTCATATCAACGTAGAGGTTTTTTCTCACTGAACGCATTGTGGAAGAATAAAATCGCCGTATTGGTAGGTGACTTTCTTCTTTCAAAAGGCCTCTTGTTTTCAATAGATAATGGTGATTTTGATTTACTAAAAATTGTGTCGAATGCGGTAAAAGAAATGAGTGAAGGCGAACTACTCCAGATAGAAAAGGCTCGTAAGCTAGACATTGAAGAGTCGGTTTATTTCGAAATTATCAGACAAAAGACAGCTTCGCTAATTGCTTCTTGTCTTGCTTGTGGCGCATGCTCGGTCGGGGCGGATAATGAAACGGTTGAGAAAATGCGCACCCTAGGCGAAACAATCGGACTGGCATTTCAGATACGAGATGACCTATTCGACTACGAAACGGATGGAGCGACGGGAAAACCTAGCGGTATTGACATTAAAGAAAAGAAGCTTACCCTGCCAATTATCCACGTGCTTAACAGGTCAACAGCTAAAGAAAAGAGGTGGCTGATTAATACCATTAAAAACGAGCACAACAATGAGGAGAAAGTACAGGAGATAATGGACTATGTTGTAAAGCACGGTGGAATAGAATACGCACATGCGTCGATGCAAACACATAAAGATAAAGCGTTGGCAATACTTGATGACTTTCCCGACTCTGACGCAAAAGAATCCTTAAGAGAGTTAATCACCTACACAATAGAAAGAAAAAAATAAACTACGCTGATTCTGCCTTTGCTTCTGATTTAAGTACTGCCGCAGAGATAAAAATGCTTATCTCGTACAAGAGGACAAGAGGCAAAGCCACCAACACTTGACTGATAACATCAGGAGGCGTAATAATTGCTGATAATATTAAGGTGATTACCAGGGCGTGTTTGCGGTACTGCCTCATAAAAGAGGGCGTCACCAATCCGATCTTGGTCAGAAAATAGGTAACTATTGGCAATTCAAAAACAACTCCACAGGCCAGTGAGATGGAAGCAACTGTTGTCATATAAGAACCAAGGTTGATTTGATTTTTCACCATTTCACTCACTTGATAAGATCCAAGAAAGTTAATCGCTAGCGGCGCAATTACATAGTAACCGAAGAGAACCCCGGTCGCAAAAAGAAACGAGCTAAAAAACACAACACCTCTTGCGTGCTTAGTTTCGTCAGCGTAGAGAGCTGGTCTAATGAATCTCCACATTTCCCAGGACACATAAGGAAAAGCGACAATTATCCCGGCTATTATCGATACAAAGATGTGATTGGTAAACTGACCCGACATATTAATGTTCATAAGGGTAAAGGGAATCTCTGTAATACATATCCTTTCTGAGATACTGCACATAATTCGATAGGTGAGGAAATCGGGGTTTTTGGGACCAAGTACTATTGTATCGAATACGAAGCTTTTGTTGACAAAGGCAATGATGGCAAGACTTCCAACCGCAATTGTTGATCTGATCAAATGCCACCTTAGAGATTCAAGATGGTCGAGGAAAGACATCTCTTTTTCTTCCTTATTTTCTTCAGTATCATCAACCATTTTTACATCTCAAAGTTATCGAGTGATATCATTCGTCTAATGATTCCTATTGTTCGTATCATTTTTGAATACTTTCCCAATAAATACTAGGATATACAACAAATTAGTCCTTAACTTTAATTATTAAGCAATAATGGGTTTCAAACATTGTAACAATGCTTTAAATCAAGCGCAGCAAATGTATTTAAAATTAACCATTGAGAATTTATGACGATCACTGCTGAGCTTTCCATTTCCAACGAACTAAAGAGGTATTTCGGTTTTTCAAATTTTAAAGGACAACAGGAAGAAGTAATAGAGAATGTTCTAAAAGGCAAAGATACATTTGTTATTATGCCAACTGGAGGGGGCAAGTCTATGTGCTACCAGCTACCTGCCCTTCTGCTGCCTGGAACTGCTATTGTTGTTTCTCCTCTAATTGCGTTAATGAAGAACCAGGTTGATGCCATGCGTGGCTATGGCACAGAGGAAGGTACTGCCCATTTTATGAATTCGTCCTTATCAAAGGCAGAGATATTGCAGGTAAAATCTGATATTGTAAGTGGAATTACAAAATTACTCTACGTAGCTCCGGAATCTTTAACGAAACAGGACAATGTAGATTTCTTCAAGGAAATTACGATCTCCTTCTTTGCCATTGACGAAGCGCATTGCATCTCAGAATGGGGACACGATTTCAGACCAGAGTACCGACGGCTTAGAGAGATCATTAACGCAATTGGCAAGGTACCGATAATGGCGCTTACCGCGACGGCTACTCCAAAAGTTCAGCAGGATATTCAAAAAAACCTCGCCATGGAGGACACCACTGTTTTTAAGTCTTCCTTTAACAGGGCAAACTTATACTATGAGGTTAGGCCAAAAGTGAATGCAGCGAAGGAAATAATTAAGTTTATTAAGCAGCATCCAGGAAAATCTGGAATTATTTATTGCCTTAGCCGAAAAATGGTTGAACAGGTGGCAAAAACCCTGCAAGTAAATAACATTTCTGCCTTAGCCTATCACGCTGGTATGGATCAGTCGACAAGGACTCAGACTCAAGATAAATTTTTGATGGAGGACATTGATGTTATAGTGGCCACCATAGCATTTGGAATGGGGATAGACAAGCCAGATGTGCGCTTTGTTATCCATCATGACATACCCAAGAGTCTTGAAGGATATTACCAAGAGACCGGAAGGGCTGGGCGAGATGGTGGCGAGGGAAGACTTCTTGCATTTTATCAATATAAAGATATTGAAAAGCTCGAAAAATTTATGAAAGGGAAGCCGGTGGCTGAACAAGAGATCGGAAGACAACTTCTGCTTGAAACAGTGGCGTATGCGGAATCTGGAATGTGCCGAAGAAACCTACTTGTCTTAGCACTTTTAGCACTTTTAGCACTTTTAGCACTTTTAGCACTCAGTCCTCAGCCCTTACCCCAGGTACAGGCAA
>NVRZ01000204.1 GCA_002401055.1 Bacteroidota bacterium | reverse complement strand
TGCTGGTTAATAACAAAGGAATTAGTAGCAGGTTCAATTACATAACGTATTTCATCGATTACGTTTTTTACAAAAGAAAGAAATGGGAGTTCAGCGTACCAATTCAAGTGGGTTTCGGCTTGTCGCAGTATGATTATCGCGATGCAAATGGCGAGCGTCATACCATCGGGCAAAGCGGAATTCTATTGTACGAACCAGCCATTTTTGGAACATATAAGCTCACAAAATGGTTCGGATTCGGTATGGGTGCCGGCTTTCGGATCATGCTGGTTAATAACAAAGGAATTAGTAGCAGGTTCAATTCACCTATATATATCTTCAAAATCAAGATATTCTTCGGAGAGATATACCGATCTGTTTTCCGAAAAAAGGACGAGAAATAACAATTGCATTCCACTCCCTTTTTATAAACCCAAATAATCGTCAGAAGCTGCCGCTTGTGAACGTAAAAGGGCCGCTTGTTCAATCTACGCATACCTCTCTTCAATTATGTCGTAGTTTAGAAAATGATTTTGGAATTATTGTTGGGATAAAATCAACATGTATTCACCAAAGCAACTGAATGAAAATTGCTAAAAAAATCCTGGTTACAATTTTATTATTGTGCATTTCGGTATACACAGTGTCCGGCCAAGATGAGGGTGTAAAAGACACGAGTAGCCAGTTATCTGGTACAATATCTCATTCCGCTGTTAGAATAGACAATGGTTTTAAGAGCTATTTCATTAATCAATCGCTTATCAAGCATCTCCCGATTAGAGATATTAAGGAGTACAGTCTTTTATCCCCGGGGTCATTCTATACGAGTAACAGTAACCTCTATTTAAATGGCCTTGAAGTAGACGGTGATCACATATTTATTGACGGCATGCAAATTCGATATGGATCGGCCTTTCCGTTCAGGGCAATAGGTGAGATGGCGGTTTTTACCAGTGATGCCCCCTTGCGGCTTGGTAATTCTGTGGCCGGATTTGTGATTATTGAGACACTCAATCCAGATAGTCTGTTCTTAAGCGTTGATGCTCTTTCCAGTCATCGAATAGGCGCTTTGAACGATAAGGTGAAGTTTTATTCAATCGGTAATTCTACCATAGAGTTAAACGCAGGTGGTCCACTACGCTTCGGGAAAAACCACAAGGCGGATAAAAAAGCACCTTCTTTTTACATAGCAGCCAATCTATCCACCATAGACGAGCAGTACCCGAGCTATGCAAAAAACTATCAGGTTAATGAGGCCACTCTTGCGGAACTAGAGAGTAACCCGCTTCGCAGCTCAGGGACAGGCGCTGGATCTATGGAAAACGCGGAGTTCGTTACCAAAGACCAATTCGAAGAAACAAGGTTCAATTCAAACGCAGGCATTAAGGCACTTAATGCTTTTCTGAAGATTAATTACCCAATTGCTAAGAAAATGGAAGTTTCATTGGGGTCCTATATTCAACTTGATAAAAGACAAATTTTCATTTATGAGAACTCAATATTCAATTCAAAAGAGAACCCAGAAAAAACCACGCGAAATTTTGACAATTACATCAAGTATTCTCATGAACTTATAGATAAAAAGGGGCATAAATTATCCTATACGATGCTTATTAATTATTCCAACTATTTCAATAAACTTGAGCACCCCAAGCACAAGGACGACTTTTTTAAATATGGGTATGTGGGGAAATTTAAAACCTATACAACCAATACCTATGAGTTTGGAGTGGACTCTATATCCGGATTCGGCGGGTTTATTCACAATGGTTTTGCTGACACTTTATTCACTTTTGAGCCTTCTACGGTAAATCAAGTTGCATCAAATTACACTTCCAGCTATTATGGGTTGTATGATGACCCCTCTGGACACTATGAAAACTATAACCAGGTAATAGGCGGTGGTGGTCTGGTGAACGGATATATGCCAGGTGATTTGAGTGATAACGTGTATGATTTGTGGTACAGCCCCGGCAAAGTATACGATCAGTACGGCAAAACTTCTCAGCAGCAAATTCGGGGCAAACTCGAAGTTGATGCCAGCGCTAAAAACACTCGAATAAAGTTTGGATTTGAGTATTCAAAAAGAACAGAGAGAGGTTATCGGGCGGCACCAGTTGGATTGTGGAGACAAATGAGACAGCTCACAAACAACCACTTTTTACAACTGGACAAGAATAATCCGCAGCCCGTTTTTACAGATCTTAGCAGTACGCCGGACCCCTCTGATGACACTATCTATCTTGGTATTGTCAATTATCCAAGGCTCTACGATGGTGCGGCACAATCTTACTTTGATTACAATTTGCGTTCAAAATTGGGTATGGCAACCAACTCCACAGATTGGATAGACCTGAACGCATTGCCACCAGAAACGTTTTCTTTGGGCATGTTCAGCCCTGACGAACTATTGAACAGCGGTGCGGGTTATGTTTCATATTATGGATACGACAATCAAGGTAATAAGCTCAAGTCAAAGCCTACCCTGGATGATTTTTTTACTCAAACTATTTCGTCCAGCGGGTATGGCGGTCCAACAATTTACAGTCGATCAGTCGGAGCTTTTGAACCGGTTTATATTAATGGGTATGCGCAGTCTTGTTTTTCATATAAGTGGTGGGACCTCAAAATTGGAATGCGAATAGACCACTATGATGCCAAACAGCAAGTGTTAAAGGATGCGTACTCTTTATTCGAAATTAGGAGTGCAGGTCAAGTTCCTGGATCCCTAAATCCAAACGGTTCTCATCCAACCGGAATAGATGATGACTATGCGGTTTATGTGGATGATATTGCCAATCCAACGAACATAGTTGGGTACAGAGATGGCGACCAATGGTACGATGAGCTTGGAACGGAACTCCCCAATGCAACAGCGCTGCTGAGCAGTTCAGGGATTCAACCTTATCTCGTCGATCCCAGCAAAACAAATGCAGGTAAAATATCTTCTTCAGGATTTGAAGATTACAAAGCGGTCATAAATGTTCTGCCTTCTTTGTCTTTGAAAGTCAGAATTTATGAACATGCTCAACTATTTACCCATTATAATTCCTATACGCAGAATCCGGGATCGATGAGCATATTGCGTCCTGAGCAGTATCTGTTTATTCAAAGCTACAGCTTTATCAACAACCCCGCCTTAAAACCAGTAAGAGCCAATAAATTCAAAGTTGGATATAGGCAAATTATTTTCGGCAACTTTTGGGCTGAAATCTACTATCATCGGGATAACTATAAAGGTTTGCCAGTTCTGACTAAAATCGAAAATGCCTTTCCTATATCTTACTATACCTATACTAATAAATATGAGAAAGTAAATCAGGGTATGACAATTGCGTTAAATTATAAAAGCGTCAAAAGTTCTGGCTTGAATGCTGGAGCAAGTATGAATCTGCAGCAGGGATGGTGGGCAGGCTTGGCATCGACTGCGATTTATGCTAGCGTATACACGGGTTATTTACAGTTCAATTTCGGTAGCGGCCGCGATTTTGTTGGTATCAATACAAAAAATGGCAAGCGAATATTACAGGACCTCGGATTGAGCTTGTTCTTCCACTATAGAAATGGCACGTCTTACTCCGGTCAAAGAAAGGTAACCCAAGAGGGGCGTATTGGCGGGCCATCCAATGCCCCAATGCTGGGAACCATTATTGGCGAAAGCATGCCGAATTTCGGTTATATCAACTTTAAACTCGAAAAAGGAGTTACTGTTCTGAAAGGGAAAATGCAAGTTCAGTTTTATGCTTGGATGCAAAACCTGCTGAACCAGCAAAATCTGTATAAGGTATATGCGTATACAGGAGATCCGTCCGATGACGGATATTTGATCGATCCTGCATCGCAGACAGCAATAGCGTCAAAGAACAGTGAACAATCGTACAGAGATTTATACACGGCCAAAACAGATAACCCTTCACATTTCGACAAACCCTTTATCCTCAGACTGGGTACCGTTCTCAGTTTTTAAATAGCCAGAAACCGGACAGAGTTAATCTTAGATTAATAGTACATTTATACTGTTAATTCCAACCGTATTTTCAACAGCATAATGGACGAAAACACTGATCAGGACGGCTCTTTACGTGACTTTGCCGAAGCAGAGAACCTCTCATCTTCGGAGCAGGAGTTCGAAAGATCAGTAAGGCCCGATAATTTTGGCGAGTTTGTAGGGCAAGAGAAAGTTGTAGAGAACATAAAGATATTCGTAAAAGCTGCCAAGCAGCGTGGCGAGGCGCTGGATCATGTTTTGTTGCACGGCCCCCCCGGGTTGGGTAAAACAACGTTGGCACACATCATTGCCAATGATATGGGGGTTAATATCCGCATAACCTCTGGCCCTGTACTCGACAAGCCCGGAGACTTAGCTGGATTGCTAACGAATCTGGATGAGGGTGACGTTTTGTTTATTGATGAGATACATCGCCTCAGCGCAGTCGTTGAAGAATACCTGTATTCCGCCATGGAAGATTACAAGGTTGACATCATGATTGACCAAGGGCCTAATGCGCGTGCCGTACAGATCAAATTAAACCCTTTTACACTTATTGGTGCCACGACAAGGTCTGGCTTGCTTACATCGCCTCTCAGAGCACGATTTAGCATCAGCTCTAGACTATCTTATTACGACTCGGAACTTTTAGCAACAATTATTGTTCGAAGCGCTGAAATCATCGATATTCCAATTGATGAAGAGGCCGCAATTGAAATTGCACGCAGAAGCAGGGGTACGCCTCGAATTGCAAACGCTCTTCTGAGGAGGGTTCGAGATTTTGCTCAAATAAAAGGAGACGGTACAATTGATTTGGAAATGGCAAAAAGCTCGCTGGAAGCATTGAATGTTGACAAACACGGCCTCGACGAAATGGACAATAGAATACTGGAGGCTATTATTGATAAATTCAAGGGTGGACCGGTAGGCCTAAGCACAGTTGCTACTGCGGTAGGCGAGGAGTCAGATACCATAGAGGAAGTTTATGAACCATATCTTATACAAGAGGGCTATCTGACCAGAACCCCGAGGGGCAGGCAAGCCACGGAACTTGCGTATAAGCATATTGGCAAGACGCCAAATTCGGATAAGGGAACATTGTTTGAATAAGACAGGAGCCTACCTGCCTACTACCAACAGTCTATGAGTAGTAAGTTCACAAATACAAAGTTGATAAAGGATGAAACCAATCGCTTGGGCTTTA
Source organism: Bacteroidota bacterium (assembly GCA_002401055.1). GTDB lineage: Bacteria > Bacteroidota > Bacteroidia > NORP154 > NORP154 > NORP154. The sequence continues at coordinate 1,060 of NVRZ01000204.1, read as the reverse complement.
TGTATTGCGGAGTGTCAAAAGCCGGATTTTTAGAAGAGGAGGCGCCACGACTGGAGCAATGGCTCAACAAGAATATGCATGGCTCGATGGCATATATGGAGCGAAATTTTGACAAGCGACTTGACCCGACCAAGCTAGTTCCTGGTGCCAAGTCCGTGGTCTCTTTATTGCTTAATTATTTCCCGTCCGAATTGCAGCGTGATGACGCGGCTCCCAAAATATCAAAATATGCTTTGGGTAAGGATTATCATTTTGTTGTAAAAGACAAGTTGAAAGATTTTATGTCCCGAATCCATGAGGAAATAGGAGAGGTAGGCGGAAGAGTTTTTGTGGACTCGGCACCCGTAATGGAAAGGCAATGGGCAGCCAAAAGTGGTTTGGGCTGGTTAGGGAAAAACAGTTTGTTGCTTAATAAACAAAGAGGAAGTTTCTATTTCCTGGCAGAGCTCATAATTGATTTAGAATTGGAAGAAGATGGACCAATGCAAGATTACTGTGGAACCTGCACCAAGTGTATAGATGCATGCCCTACCGATGCTATCGTGGGAGATGGAATTGTAGATGCCAGTAAATGTATATCATATTTGACCATTGAATTGAAAGACGATCTGTCTAGGGATTTTGCAGATAAAATGGAGGATTGGGTTTTTGGTTGTGATATTTGTCAGGATGTTTGTCCTTGGAACCGCTTTTCAAAACCGCATCAAGAAGAAGCTTTCCAATCCCATTCCTTATTAACCGAAATGGATAAAAAAGACTGGGAAGAAATGCCAAACTCTTCTGCGTGTACAAAGTATAAGGGTGACTTAGGCGAGTAACGATGAGGTCATTTCCCGCAAAAAGTAACAGATTCTTGCCCCCCTCCAACAGGCTGAAATGACCTTGCGCACTCTCGCTCGCATAAATTGTTTTCGCCTTTTCTCCTGCAATAGATATTTTATTGCTACCAGAAGCAAACAACACCCACCAAGAAGCAGAGTAAACGATAACCAGAACTACAAGCAGAGAGCCTCTACGCCCCTGTTTCAGATAAAAATAAATTCCCAACAAAAATAACATC
>NVRZ01000203.1 GCA_002401055.1 Bacteroidota bacterium | reverse complement strand
GACCCGGTGACGAGGGCGGTGTCCGTGGAAGCGCTACCCCCATTTGACCAAACGTAGCTATATGGACTTGTTCCCCCTGAAACTACCACAGATGCAGTACCATCCATTGCTCCGCAGCTCTCAGGTGTCGAACTCATGTTTAAGACGATAACAGCAGGTTCATTAACAATTACTCCCACAATAGCTGTGCAAGTATTATTGTCTGTTACAGTTACTGAGTAAGCACCAGCCATTAAACCAACTGCAGTTGAGGTTAATTGCCCACTGGACCAACTATATTGATATGGACTTGCGCCTCCACTGGCTGTTACCGAGGTTGTTCCATCTGAATCACCGTAGCAACTTGTAGGGGTAGAAATAGCCGCTGCTGACAGTGCTCCTGGTTCGTTAATTGTCATCATTATAGTATCAGTGCAACTAGAAGAATCTGTAACGGTAACGTAATAGTTTCCTGCGCTCAATCCAGTCGCAGTCTGTGAGGTTTGATTTCCAGCATTATTATCCCACTGATAGGAATATGGCGTTGTACCTCCTGAAGGATTTGCTGTTGCTGAGCCATCGGACCCGCCATTACATGTGGTATTTACTACTGTTGACGCAACGGTTAGAGAGCAGGGAGAATTGCAATTAATCACATTTACCACCAAGGAAAATGTATTGTCACAACCACAAGCAGGATCAGTTACAGTAAGCTTAACCGTATAAGTTCCAATGGCGTTGTAAGTATGTGTTTCATTGGAGGGGCCAAAAGAAAGCGCGAATGCTCCATCTCCAAAATCCCATGTATAGATCTCAGGGAAAAGACAGCCAAATCCACTGCAGCACCTTGAGGAATTGTCAGTAAATGTAACTAGATCACCGACACAAACCGGATTGGGAGTTGCGCTAAAGTCTGCTACCGGTGCAGGATCTACATCAACGGTAAATGACGCGTTTTGACTACAAGTATCATTATAGACGGTGACGGAATAAGTGGTAGTACTTGTGGGAGTAACATTAATGGTCTGGTTAGTGCTACCTGTATTCCACAACCAAGATGTTCCGGCTGAAGCGGTGAGGTTTACGGATTTCCCTTCGCAAATTGGTGAGTCACCATATATGACTGCAGGCAATGGTTGAGCGATAAAAGACAAGGTGGTTGGGTCATCCATTTCTCCTCCACAATCATTCACCAATGTATTTCCATCGCTTCCAGTTACAATTGTGAGCGTGTAGGTAGAGCCCATTATAACAGAAGGGCTAATGTATATTTGAATTTGAGACGTTGAAGTTCCGCAGCCAACACCAACAACACTGGTTATGGTAAATGGCCCACCTGGTCCAGTTAAAGTAAAGTCAGAACCATCGCTAGCGATTGAGCTGCACAGTACGGGATCTAATATGTCAAGGGAGATGTAAGTAGCACCGCAAGGAACGGACACTTGAACCGGTGGAGGATCATTGGTGCAGTCAAGCACAATAATTTGAAGATCTCTCATGGTGGTTCCAATTAAAACACCATTTCGATACTCTTCGATCAGCACGGTTATAACGGCTTGCTGCTCACCTACTGGTGTAAAACACATTTGACCAGTTGCATTGTCGAAACTTACGCTACCGGAAAATGTAGTTAGTGGATATGTAGGGCTAAAACCACCAACGTAGCCTATAGGTGTACCTCCTCCAGTCAGTGGGTTTACCAGAGAATAAACCAAAGAGTCGCCGTCAGCATCTGTAGCACCGTGATTGTAACAATAAGCTACCCCATCGCAGATGAACGGTACGGGAAGCTCTGTGAAAATTGGGGAGTCATTGCATTGCCCTGAAGAATTATTCAAGGTTGACTCAATGTACATATCTTCATTGCTGGGGTCGAGAAGGTTTGTGATGTTGCCATTTCTGCAACAGTGCGTCCAACTAAAAGTCCAGTCAGTACATTGTGCAGGTAGGGTAAATGTTCCTGAGTAAGTGTATTGTTCTACACCAGGATCCGAACCTCCGTTACACGTGCTGTTGCTGTTGCCAATACAGAGGGATGTAAGCTCAATAGGTGGCCCTTGCTGACTTAAAGTAATGGATGTGTTTTGGCTGCACGAGGCCGAGGAAATATTAATTGTAGCACTAGACGGTGCAGATACTCCTTCACAGTCACGATAAAAAATTAGCGTGAATGAGTAATCGTTTCCTCCCAGGCACTGGTAATAAAAATCAACTCCCATGGCATGTGAGGCCATAGAAGTTTTTGAATGAAGCAGTATGCCGGACACCGTTAACAAGATAAGAGCTATGAGTTTAATCCTGTTCACGTTTCTTCTATTAGAGCGGATAAATGTATTTAAGTTGAGGAGAGACTGTCACGTTAATATATTATACACTGGTTAAACGGAAGTTCATAGCTCAAACGGATTACAATAATAATCTGTCGACCAATGCAAGTGAAATGTCGACGAACAATATGCAAAAATAGCACAATTTATTATGCTTGCATACTAAATGCCTAGAAAGTTCAATTGAAAAATGGAGATGTAGCTTACCTAATCAGCGTAACGTGCCCAACAAACTCATGCTGCTGACCCTTGTGATCACGCAGATATATTAACCATACATAAACCTCTTGTCTGGCAATCTTTTTGCCGTTGTTGGCCTTTCCATCCCATGCAACATTTGCGTCAAATGTCTTAAAAATCAGATCTCCCCATCGGTCGTAGATATAGAACTCAAAACTATTGTTTAGGCCTATTCCTACCGGAGCAAAAAAGTCATTTATGCCGTCTCCATTTGGTGTAAATGAGTTCGGTATATGAAGAATAAACTCAGGATTAATAACAACACTAAGCACGGTATTGGCTGAACACATATACTGATTCATCACGGTTAATACTACTTCATATACACCTGAATCCTGATATTCATGGATCGGATTTTGATAAGTACCACTTGTAGAATCTACATTCATAATTGTGCCTACATCCGGACCAATAATGGTTCCGTCATCAAAGTCCCACATCCATGAAATTATGGTGTCTGACCCAGGTGGTGAAGACATATCCGTAAAAGAAACTTCGGGGCTTAGTATAGTTGTCGTATCTGGTACAGCCGTAAAGTCAGCGATAGGTAGAGGATTGACTATTACAGTTGTACTCGTACTGTCCTTACAATCCAAACTATTTGTTACTATCAACCATGCTGTAAAGGAACCAGATGTTTGGTACACATGGGGATCCGCTGGTTGGCCAAAACTCGTATCTCCATCTCCATAGGCCCACAATCTGTTTATGATATTACCCTGTGTTGTATCCGTTAATGTCGTAAATTCTCCTTGGCATACCGTGTCGCTTACAAAACCAGGTATTGGTAGCGGATATACGCTTGCGTAAACCACATTACTCGTATCACTCAAGCATCCAAGCGCTTCCGTTATTACTGTCACCGCGTCTCCATCAAAGATTGGTGCCGTTGTGAACACATTAACCGTGTCCTGTTGCTGAAGCACCCCATTGACATAAAATGTGTAGGAATTTAATCCGGTTGGTGTAGCTGTAAAAGTATTGCTGTCGTTAAAGCAAATATTTGCCTGGTTGTTAACAATAGCCGAAGCTGGAATAGGATTTACGGTAGTGGGTATTCCATTGCTGGTTGGTCCAGGACATCCCAAAATTGATCCAACCGTTGTAACTACATCCTGATCGCTTAAACTATTCGAAACATATGTGTTTGTACTTCCTGATTGGACAAGTCCTCCATTTACGTAAAAATTATAATTATCAAACGTATTTGGAGTTGCCGTAAAAGTCACCACGTCTCCGGCACAGATTGTACTATCTGCGTCAGAACTAATAAGTATTGTGGTGGGTCCATAGATAACGGTTACCGACGTATCATTGCTAACTAAAGAAGGGCAATTTAAATTGGTTGCAATAACGGTAATAACATTGCCGCTATCCAATGAGTCAGGCGCATATGTATCTGACGATCCGTTTTGCACTGACGCGCCATTATTGAAGAACTCATAGTTGGCATAACTTCCAGGCGCTGCGGTAAAAACTATTGTAGAACCATAGCACACACTGTCATCGGAGGATGTGAGGCTTATTGGAGGAATTGGGTTTACCGTATAAACCAGTGAATTGTTTAAAGGGCCGGTACACCCATCAATGCTAATTGCTATAACGGTAATCGCGTCGCCATCAACTAAAGTTGAAGTAACATAATTGCTATCCGTACCTGACTGGACCAAAGATCCGTTGAGATAATAATCGTAGTTGGCCATTCCTTGAGGACTTGATAATATGGTTATCACGTCTCCTGCACAAATGGTTAAGTCAGAATCTGAGCTGGTTAAAATAATTGATGGTAGCGGGTTTACCAATGGAACAATAATGTTACTTAAGGGCCCTGGGCAACCCTGGTCAGTGGCAATAACATATATGCTATCGCCAGCCGACAGTCCTGAAGTTGAGTAGGTGAATAAGGTACTGTCTTGCAAGGAGGTTCCAGCATTAAAAAACTCATAGTTGGCGAAGCTATTTAGTAAAGCAGTATATGTGATGGTATCACCAAGACAAAGTGTGTCTGAAGAACTGGTGATAGATACAGGCGGACCTGACAACACCGTAAGCAATACTACCGTACTCGCCGGTGAGGCGCAACCTAAATCCGTTACTACAACTGTTATTGAATGATTTCCTGCACTCAATGCTGATGTTGCAAGTTGGTTTCCCGGCCCAGATTGCAAGGAGACAACACCGTCAAAGAACTCGTAATTGTCTAGTCCTGTGGGAGATGCTGTAAATGTAGCTGTAGCATTTAAGCATACAGTATCAGACGAACCCACCAATGTAACTGACGGTATAGGATTAACTGTTAGAACCAAATCATTACTTGGAAAACCTACACATCCTTCGGGGCTGGTAGCCACTACAAAGATACTGTCACCATCAGAGAATAAATCAGTTGTGACCGTATTTGAAGAACCTGATCCCGCTGAAAATCCATTTACAATTATTTCATAATCGGCCATTCCAGGAGGTGATGCAGTCAGTGTTACTGTGTCACCTTGACAAAACACAGTATCCGAACTTGACAAAGTAATTACCGGCAACGCGTTAACAGTAAAGTAGATGGTGTTACTTGGGGGTCCCGGACATCCCAAATAGGAAACGCAAGTTATACTGTCACCATCGTTTAGAGAATTCGTGGTGTAAATATTTCCCGGTCCGTTTTGCACTGAAGTTGTCCCAACAAAAAATTCATAGTTGGAATAAGTCGACGGACTCGCGGTAAAAGTGACCGATTCAAACTGGCAAATAATCGTATCAGGATCTGAAATTGTAATGTTAACGGGAGGAATTGGAATTACCACAGGCGTTATCGCTGAGCTCTGATTTGAGTAGCATGTTCCGTCAAAAGCTATAACCTTCACAATATCGCCAGTCTGCAAAGTAGTTGTTGTAAAAACATTGCTTGGGCTACTTTGTACGAGTATGCTGTTAAAATAAAAGTCATAATTCGTATAACCAGTTCCGGCAGTAAACACTTGCGTATCTCCAAGACAGATCGTGTCGTACAAAGCCGAAAGGGAGACATTTAATAAACTTGCATCAATGTATACGTTAAATGTATCCCGTACCCTTCCGCAACAATAGTCATTCAGCCATAACTCAACAAGGTGGCTTCCAAGCGTTGTATAGAAAACTGTGTCTGTGGTTTGAAATCCAGGTCCATTTAAAGAATCAGGGTTAGCGACCGGCCCAAAAATCCATTCATAATTTGTCGAAACAATAGATGAAGTAAAGATTGCCGGGCAACCAAGAGTGATCGTATCACTCGATGCGGTTATAGATGGAACAGGTGGTCCTGTTCTAAATATATCTATGAACTCCGTAAACGGTACATTGTCGTACATAATGGTCTTTCTTCCCATAGTGGCATAGACAACCGAAAATGGCCCGTTGCCAAACCCGGTAGATGGAACAGCGCCAGCTCCGAAGTTCCAGTTGCCGCTTACATCTCCGGAGAATATAACTTCACTGTTAATACATCCATAATTTTGTACAAACATAATCGTATTTAAGTTTATGAGATGTACGACACGTTATGGTCATTGTTCTTATAATAACATTACTTGGACACAAAAAATCCATATTTATAGCAAGTCAGAAAGAATATTTTCTGAACCAGGAAAAGGATTTTTAATCTCCTGCTCCGTTGCAGATCTTGTTATACCATCATTAGCCAAAGCACTTGTAGCAATAGCAGCTGTAGCAATAGCAGCCATTTTT
>NVRZ01000202.1 GCA_002401055.1 Bacteroidota bacterium | reverse complement strand
AAGAATTGGGCTCAAAGCAACGAATGGCGACCTCTCTTACCAATATCGGAGCTATCTACGGTGATCAAAATGACATCTCGCTGGCGCTAGAATACTATCATCGCTCCTTAAAAATGTACAAGGAGATTGGATACGATGAGGGGATGGCATCTTCGCTGAGCAATATTGGAGTTATTTACAGCGGAGAAGGTGATAGCACTTTAGCTCTTGAATATTTTAACAAGGCACTATCCATCAAAGAAAAGATTGGAGATAGAAAAGGCGCCGCCCACTCACTTAACAGTATCGGACATATGTACAAAAGCCAAGGAAATAATTCAAAGGCGTTGTTGTATTACAATAAATCACTAAAAATAAGGGAAGAGATTGGCGACAAGCAGGGAATAGCAGTATCACTCACCAATTTAGGAGAAATATCTCTAGAGCAGGGAGAAGTTGGAGAGTCAAAGGCAATGGCAAAAAAATCACTTGAATTGGCAAAGGATTTAGGATCTCCAGCTATTATCAGAAATGCATCTAAGTTATTGAGCGAAGTATTAAAAGAGGAGGATAATTATGAAGAAGCGCTGAAAATGCATGAATTGTACATTATGATGCGCGACAGTGTACTAAATCAGGAGATTAAGAACGCAACGCTGAAGCAAGAGGCACAATATCAGATTGCACAGAGAGAAGCGCAAATTGAGCTCTTGGATAAGGAAAAACAAATAATTGCTGCAAAAGTCGCCTACCAGAGAAACTTAGCTGTTGGAGCCGGTTTTGGAGTTTTGGGTCTCATGCTGTTCCTATGGCGACTATATGTAAATAACGCCAGATTGAAATTAGGGGCACGAACCCTGGAGGCCAGCAATAAAACTATAGGAATGCAGAAAGATCAGGCGGAGGCACAACTTGTATCTTTGCAAGATCAAAACCTGAATCTGGAAGACAAATTAGGAAAATTGCAAGAATCCGGGAGCAGTATATTGACCTTGAACAGCTCAGGATTACGCTTAGATGTGGACAAAATTTATTATGTGGAGAGCCAAAATCGCTATTTGTTAATCACCTACAATGCAGAGCAAGTGGAATCAATCTATGAACGCACTTCGCTCAAGGACTTCATACAGCAATTGCCCCCAAATTTTGTACAGATACACCGTTCTTATTGCATAAACATCTCTCATATAAAGTCTCGGGTGTCGAAATACAAGATAATCATGAAAGACGATCAACTATTGCCTATTTCTCAATCTTTTGTAGATGCCTTTGATATTGCAATAGGACAGGTTTAAAACCCGCTTTTCGCGTCTCCAAACCACTTATTCGCCCGGCTAAGTAATAGAGCTTCTATCTGGTGATGGATGGTAGAGTATGAATTTAGGGTGTCAAATCGCCAATTCACAACACAATTTCACCTATCTACTACTTATTCTTTCTTTTTCCAGCCAAATACGGTTCTTTTGGCGTATAAAACATGACAAGTAAGGCAATTATGCCAATGACGGTAACAGAAATTGATTGAATTACCAAGAAATATGCGTTTCAAGTTTGCATTATACATCAGGAGAATAAATATTTTGTCTATATTTGGGCCTCACAATTTGAGCTCGATAATTTAGCTTAGTTTTATTTATGAATAATAGGATTATCATATCGCTTTCTCTTCTCTTGGCCCTTATGGTCATAGCACCTTCTTCTCAGGTGCATGGACAAAAGTCTGAAGGTAGCGTCTCGGAAAAAGATCTCAAGAAGGTATATAGACTGCAAGATTTTTATTCCTCACAGTTGAAGAAAAGCACGCTTCCAGAGAAGGTTAGGGTTAAATACGAAAAGGATAAGATAACTGCAGACGAAAATGCTGCCAAAGCGGTTGAAAAAAGATTGAAATATGCGGAGAGAGTTAGCCTAGCGGATCCAACACTGTTAGAAAAGGAGAAATTCAACTTGCAGTTCAGGGAAATGGACTTGGCGCTCAGTGCGAACGAATCGCCTACAGTTTTTGCTCATGAGTTCAAATCGCTCTTTTTTAATTTGGGCGTTTCCTTTTTAAGCATCAAAACCTACTCTGTTCCATTTACACTTTCTGGAGAAAAAGTTCTGGGCGAAAAATTTAGTGTTGGAGGCTATCTCGGCCACTTTGTTGAGAAAGTTATTGTAGATGAACATCTAACCGATTCCAATTATTATTTCAACGCTAATGTTGAGAACTACAAACACAACTACATCAATATTGGGCTCAAAGGCACTTATCACTTTTTTAGCCCAACTTTCTTCTTAAACGTTGAGTACTTCGATTTATATGTATCGGCGATGTTGGGCTATACGGCATCAACATCTACTTTTCCTTTTCTAGAGAATGAGAAAAACCTTCCTTACAATTCAGATGGTAACTCAGTAGACGAAGGCAAGGAACTCGGCCAATACAAGGAACCAAACAAAGATGGCATCAATTACGGTGTTTTCGTTGGGTTGAAGTATATGTACGATCCTCACTTAGGATTTTTTGTGGAGGCAGGATACAGCAATACTGCTTTTGCAAATATTGGGGTATCCATTCGCATACTTGATAAAAACACAACGGTAGGTTTTGGTGAAAACCCCATTGAATTTAAGGTGAAAATTATAACATCTACAAAAAAGAAGAGAATGAGCTCTAAGTCTTTCAAAGGAGTTACAGAGGGCATTGAAGAAATGAGAACTAAAAAGGAATTTATTTATGTGATGACAGGCACTACAACCTCGTACGGTGCGGCGGTAGTTCTTGAGGCAGAATTGAAACCTAAGTTTCGAAAAGCTGAAGTAATTGCAATTAAGGAAGGTGAAATTATTTCTATGAAGAAGGCCATGAAGATTTTAAAGAAATCTAATATGGAACCGATAATTGAACCTGGAGGATCAGATTCCGAAACAAAACCAGACGAGAAAAAAGGGAAAGGATCTGACCCTTCGTTAGGCTCAGGGGACAAATCCAAGAAGAAGAAAAAGAAAAAATAGAATATGATTGAGAAATTCAAATATATTGCCTCTTTACTGTGTTTAACATTCCTATTGGCAAATTATTCTGATAAGGTGCAGGCTCAGCCTACTCCTTGCGCTTCGGTGGTTTCAACGTCTGCTTGTGCTGATTTACCAACCTTTCAATTTAGTAATTGTACCGTTGGCGCCATTTCTTGTTTCTGGGACTTCGGAGACAATTTGGCTACGAACAACACATGCGATCCCACCGTATTTGCTAATTATTTAGCAACAGGAGCTGGAAACTACCAAGTAGTACTAACTGTTTGCGACGGGCCAGCCCTAACTGGTAACTGCGATACCGTAATTATCAATATAGTGGTTTATGAGCTGCCTACTGCTGCATTTACCGTAAGTGAACAAGAAGGCTGTGCACCGTTCAACACCTGCTTTACAGATCAATCCACTTTAGGAGATGCAGGCATAAGCAATTGGCTCTATACTTTTGGTGACGGAGGATCAAGTAATGGAAATCCAGACCCTTGCTATACTTACCCAAGTACTTCCGTAGGCACATGGGATGTTACGCTACAGGTGGTTGACAGCAACGGCTGTGCAGATACCTCTACCCTGTTTCAATACATTACGGTTTTTGAAATTCCTATCGCAGACTTCACCATGTCTCCTAATTTAGGTGGATTTCCTCCTATTGTTTCTTGCAACCCAAACGAGTTGGTAACATTCACTGACAATTCTACGCTAGGTGATGGAACTATTGTGCAATGGGATTGGAATTTTGGCGACAGCAATACTGGTTCTGGAAACCCAACTACACACACTTACACAAGCGGAGGAACTTTTGATGTGACCATGTACATTACTGATGACAATGGATGTACGGATAGTATTGTTAAGACCATAAGAGCAGATGACTTTAAGGCAGGATATACCATGTCTAACCCTACTGGCTGTGGCACCGGAATCGTAACTTTTATAGATACCACCAATTCTCTTCAGCCACCCAACCAGTGGCTTTGGGATTTTGATTATAATGGGCCAGGTACATTTACTATAGAATCAACTACTGGCCCCAATGTTGGCCACTTTTTCTCAACGCCCGGTAATCCTTGTATAGCGTTGGTGGTGTCCAATGCATTTGGATGCACCGACACTGTTGTGAATTGTGATGTTATTATTTACCCTCTGCCAAATGTGGGATTTATTGTGGATACAGTTGTTGCCTGCGATTATCCATTTCCAGTTACCTTTTCGGATACTACCGCTGGTGCGGCTTCCTGGTCATGGGATATAGACAACTGGACAATTCCTCCAGCACCTGGAGGCTATGATTTTATCGAAGATTATAATGTTCAGAGCTTTACACATCCTTATGTAGATACCGGTTGCTACAATGTTACCCTGGCCGTTACTGATACCAATGGCTGCGTTGACTCCTTGACAATAGATGACTTGGTTTGCGTGGCCAAGCCAGTTGCCGATTTTTTCGCGGATACGGTTATGGATACCTCTAATTTGCAGTTACCATTTATTGCTGCGGGTTGTGTTCCGCTTAGGGTAAATTTTGCTGACTTAAGCAATTATGACACTACGCTAATTGACGACAGTATTGTGTTGTGGTATTGGGATTTTGGTGATGGATATACAATTTTAGGTCCGGGGCCAGATTCTATAATACCAGATTCCACCAATGATTGCCTTACCTCCTGTACGTACAACAACCCTACGCATATTTATGTGGACACAGGCAGCTTTATCGTCACTTTAGCCATCATGACTTCTAGGGGTTGTACAGATACAATTACAATAAATGAAACCACGGCATGTCTTCTCTTAGGGGGGCCCTGTGCTGTAGATGTTGGTATGCCACCTAGGGTAGCGTTTACGGTAGATGATACTGTGGGTTGCCATCCATTTTCTGTTGAGTTTACTGATTTATCAGACAGCTTTGCCAATGAATGGTTATGGGACTTTGGCGATGATGGTACAGATCAAAACCAGGACCCTCCTTATACTTATTCGCAAAATACTGGATTCTTTAATGTTAGCTTAATCGCAATTTTTAATAAATGTGAATCGCCTCAAATTTTTAGGGATAGCCTAATTGAGGTATTGGAACCTAGGCCTGAATTTAACGTGCGGGTTTTCCTTCCAGACTCTGACCGTTTTGTTGCAGATAACTTCTTTTGTTGGGAAGACTCTTTGGCCACTGGTGGTTGGATGATTGAAATACGCGACACCACTAAAGGTGCTCACGGTTGGGTATGGAATTTAGGAGATACCAATACAACCTATCTGGTAGACACGACTTTTATTGTTGAATACGACACTTTATTTACTGATGGCGATACCGCTATTTTCCCGGTTGATACCATGTTCTTTAAAGCAGGAGACACTGTTACTTGTGATACGACATTCTATGTAATTCGCCCTGCAGATACGCTTACCACACCTGACACACTGGTACCGCCAGATCCGCCAGCTGATACCTTCCATTTTGAAGGAGATGTTATTCATTGGTTGGGTATGCCACCAGCGTGCATCATTAGAAACAACGATACGACGATTGTTGAGTACACCTATCATATTGTACCTGCACCTGATACGTTAATTGACACGACCTGGACCGTTTGGATGTCGGAGCAGTTAGATACAACCTTGGCAACTTCAACGCTGTTCGGTTGTTCAACATTGTTTGACGTCCCGTTCTCTGTTGAAACAACACCGCAGTACCCTATAGTTACAATATACGGTGATCAGCTGCCTTCCTATGTTCCGAATGATTCGATTAGTATAGCTACTGTCACGTCTCTTTCGATGCCTGACACGCTTGTAGTCCTGCATCGAGATACCATAACTTCTATATCTCCTGGTATGGTCGTAATAGGAATGGACACGATTAACATGGTTTGGGATTCAATTTGGGTAGATACCGTTTCTTATTTCGTTCCAGCAGATACAAATTGCTTTTATATTGACACAGTTCCTGCTGATACAACTGCACCTGATACTACTTTCTTGCCTGCTGACACAATTTCGTCTGGATTTTGCGGTATTATGTATATTCCTGCGGATACCCTCATAGACCCACCAGATACAATATTTGAGCCCGAAAGACTTAGAGCAAATAAGTTTCATCACACTTACAGGACTCCCGGAACCAAAACCATTTGGGTATATACCTGGAAAGTATGTGCTTCCTGCCCAGATTCAGTATGTGTTGACTCCACATCTCAAGACATATTTATATCCCATATAGAAACTGAGTTCACGATTAATGCGCCCTTTGGGGGAGCTACGACCGATTGTGTGCCTG
>NVRZ01000201.1 GCA_002401055.1 Bacteroidota bacterium | reverse complement strand
TAGACTTTTTTTGAATTGGATATGCAAGCTTTTTAAGTCCCCAATTATCTTCAAAAACAACTTCTCCCTTTTCATAATGTTGTAGGCAATAGCATGCTTATCCAGCTTCACTGTAAGGAATCTCAATATCTTTTCGTCTCGCTTTAGGAGTAGTTCCATTTTGGCGATTTCTTCGCCCCCAACTTTAAACTCCATGGTATGGTAGTAGCCAGTAGACTTTTTTTGAATTGGATATGCAAGCTTTTTAAGTCCCCAATTATCTTCAAAAACAACTTCTCCCTTGGCGTCTTTTACCATTTTGGCGTACTTTTTAACTGTCTCTGCCATCTGGTCTTCAGACAAAACCGGGGTCATAATAAATACCAACTCATATTGACTCATCATCTATCCTATTCTTAATTTTCTGATGCTTAATTTTAGGGGTGCAAATGTACGAAACAATTTTTAATTAAGTAAACTAAATATATTTGATTTTCCTGCGTTAAAAGCGGGCATCACACATGTCAGGACTACTTAAATATATCATCTGCTTTTTTCTTGCCTCAGTATTGGTGGCAGGCTGTAAAAAAGATAAGTTAATTACAGATTCTTCGGCGAAACTGGAATTCTCTTTGGACACTGTCGTATTCGATACTGTGTTTACCACCATTGGTTCTACAACGCATCAGCTAAAGGTTTACAATCGCAACAGTGAGACTATTCTCATCTCCTCTATTAGAGTTGCAGGTGGAAGTGGTTCTCCATTTAGAATTAATGTTGACGGATTGCCAGGAAGCACATTTACCGAAATTGAAATAGCTGGGAAGGATAGCCTCTATATATTCATTGAAGTGACCATCAATCCTACTAGTGGTTTTCTGCCTTTTATTGTCAAGGATTCAATCGTATTTGAAACAAATGGTAATATTCAGGATGTCGATTTGGTGGTTTGGGGACAGGATGCACATTTTTTTAATGGCTCCATTATTTGCGACATGACCTGGGTTAATGATAAACCATATGTTATATACAATTCGATATTGGTGGATTCCGGGTGCACTTTAACAATTGAGCCCGGGGTTAAAGTGTATTCTCACACAAATTCAGCGATTTACGTATATGGAACATTGGTTGTGAACGGAGGTAATAGTGAGCATGTGGTTTTTCAAGGCGACAGAACTGAATCGTATTTCGATGATGTAACGGGGCAATGGTTGGGTATTTTTCTATTAAGAGGTAGTACCAATAATTTCTTTGACCACACAGATATTAGGAATGCGTTTTATGGAATATCAGTTGGGTCTAGTACCAGCTCGGACCTTGGCACATTCACCTTTGCCAATGCTCCGGATGTATTAATTAGAAGATCTATCATTAGCAATATGCTATATACAGGAATATTCGGATTTTTATCTTTTATCACCGTTGAAAATACATTGGTGTACAATTGTGGTCAGCACGTAGCGCATTTGGCCTTTGGAGGAGTATATAATTTTAATCATGTAACGATGGCTAGTTACAGCAATTCGATTGTTAACCACAGCGAGGCAATACTTGAACTTGGAAATTTTGCGGAAACTTCTCAAGGTCATTATTCAGCTGATATTAATGCAACATTCACCAATTGCATTATAGATGGATCATTGGACGACGAACTTGTATATGATGATGACGAAATAGCTGCGTTTGATTTTCAATTCGACAACTGTATGTTGAAAACAAAAAAGAGTGCTTCGGATAGTAACTATACCTTCGTTATTTTGAACAAAAACCCGATCTATATACTTTCTTCAGAATTCAATTTCCACATTTCATCCAATTCGCCCGCTCGTGATGCCGGCGTTGCTACAACGGTATTAGATGATATTGAAGAAAACCCAAGAGCTGGGTTTCCGGATATTGGCGCTTATGAGTATATCCCTTAGGTAGCAAAGTTTGCAGGACAAAAACTTTGCTTGTTCTGAAAAAGTGATAGAGATTTTACCTAGTACAAACTTCTTCTCTTGTACTTGGCCCCGGCACCATACTTAAACGGATTTGGATTAATGAATCGCAAGGATATCTCGAATCCTCCCTGACTATTAGTTGCATCCTTCAATCCTGAAACGTTTATGTCATAGCTCAATCCAATGGCATAGTTTGCGACTTCAAACATAATAGTTGGCACAACTGCATCACCAAAGCGATAGTAGGCTCCAAAGAAAAAGGCTGTTTCCTTTAGTAATCCTGTATACTTGGTTTCCTCTCTTATTGCGTATCTTATGAGTAAACCCGCATTAATCTCCTTTAGAGGGCCTTGCTGCATGTAAATTATTGAAGGAATCAGTGAAAAGCTACTTCCAGTAAGACCAATATACATACCTCCATCTGTTACAAACTCCCGGTGCAATTTTTCAAGATCAAATTCTTGCTTGGGAGCGTTTATATGCAAAACAGAAAATCCCAGGCTTATATTGAAACGATCACTTGCAACTACATTATCTGATGTGTTTTTTGAATAGACCCATTTAATTCCTGCCGAAAAATCTCCGTATGTATAGTCTTCATATGTACTGCTTTCATTTGAGTTAACACTTGAATTATAGCCACTACCGTCATATTGACTTCCCCATTCAAAATTAGAACCACCTAAACTTTTTTGAGCAAATCCGCCTTGTATTCCAGCAGAAATATCATTGTGCTCGTTTACCGTAATAACGCTGGATATAGATAAGTTAACCACCGTCGTGCTTAGTTTTGAGTCGCCAGCGATATCACGAAATATAGCGAGGCCTGCTCCTATATATTTATCTTTCATTTTCTTCTTAAGCAAACCCATATCAAATGACAGGCCGTAGGTAGTGAAAGGGGAGAGGTTGGCCCATTGATTGCGATAATTCAGGCTGGCTCTAACATCGCCATTGAAAACACCGGTGTTAGCTGGATTGGTTAATAATGGTGTTTGGAAATATTGAGAAAAGTGCATGTCCTGGGCTTGTACGAATGTAGTCGACACGGTTATAAGACAAACAAAAAGTATTCTTTCTACTCTCATTTTCATTTAATAAGGGTAATATTTCCTTGTTTGTTAAATTCTGTTCCGTCTTGAAAACTCCCCTTCAGGATATAGGCGAACACAGCAGAATTAATGGCTTTCCCACTATTCTTGTGTGTGCCATCCCAACCAATTCCATATCTGCAACATTGCCCATCAAATCTTAAGGATTGTGTAACCTCCGCTGTTTCAAAGACGATTTCTCCCCACCTGTCATAAATTACCAGTTCAAGTGCTGCTATTCCTGAGCCGAATACATATAGCATTGTGTTGTCTAAGTTGCCACTTCCTGGTGAAAATACCGTTGGTATGAAAACGACATTGTTAAATTGCAGCCTAACCACAATTGAGTCCGTGGCCGCACAACCCATAGAATCGAAACCGGTGACAATATATGTTGAGGTTGTCTGAGGAGAAACACCAATCGAACTAGAAGTTGCCAACGTATTCCAGAGGTATGTATCCGCACCTGAAGCCGATAAATCAACAGATTCACCTAGCATAATAGTGGTGTCCTTACTAACAATCAGTACCGGCCCAACGCTGACAACAATAGACGTAGTCGTGGTATCAGATCCATTTGAATTTGAAGCAACTAACGTAACTATATAGGTCCCCGCAACTGCGTAGCAGATGCTGCCTGGATTTTGCGTTGTATCAGATAACGGTATTGCGCCCGGAAAGGACCACAACCAGCTGGTAGTATTGCTACTGCTTAAATCATTGAAATTGATGCACCCATTTGTACAAATCATTAAGCTGCTTGGACTAAAGTTGGCGGTTGGGGCTGGGCATGTATCGATGGTAATTACAACAGTGTTTGCAACGCTCTCGCAAGATCCAACAGTCTCCGTAACATAGTATATGGTTGAGCCAAGAGAAGTTCCTGGAGCCAATGATGTTCCAGTACCCAGTACTGTATTTAGGCTAGTGTCGGAGTACCAAGTAATACTTCCCCCAGATCCAGATATTGCGGTCAAAATTGCCATTGGATTACCTTCGCAATACATACTGTCAGTACCAGCTACTGGCGCCGCTGGAAGTGCCGATATTATGATTGTCACCGTAGCAGCAAGGCCTTCGCAGCCAGTAGTTTCTGTGACGTAATAAATTGTTGTTCCTGTTGCAGTATCAGGAGTCAGTGTACTTCCAGTATCTAGAATAATTGTTAGCCCGGCGTCTGAATACCACGTTATAATACCTCCGCTGCCTGACGTTGCCGTAAGATCCGCCATAGCATGGCCGACGCAATAACTCGTGTCTGTTCCAGTTGTTGGAGCAGTTGGTGCGCCCGAAGCAGTAATAACCGCTGGGCCGCCTATAACAGCGCATCCATTTGTATCAATGACCGAGATTGGATAACTTCCTGTAGACAGACCAGAGAAACTACCGTTGCTAAAAAATGAACTGCCACCGTCAATAGAGTATTGGTAGGGTGGAGTACCAGAGCTTACATAAATATCAATTGTGCCATCACTGACTCCGCAGGCGGATGCATCAACAGCAACAACCGAATCAATTACTGGTAATGTAGTTATCACGAGGCTTACGCTGTCCATTGCCGCGATGCAAGGTCCTGAAGGATCATCGCTGGTCAATATCAAAAGTACGCTGCCGCCAGAAATATCTGAAGAGCCTGGAGTATACGTAGCCGCCAATAAAGTCGAATCATCAAAAGACCCATCTCCCGCAGTGGTCCATTCTGAGGATGAAGCACTTCCTCCGATAGAGCCAGCAAGGGGATAAGTATTTCCAGCACAGATGGTATCATCCACCCCCGCATTGACGCTAGCTACTGCATCGATTGTAAGTAGTATGCTATCCACGGCTGAACCACATGGTCCGGCAGGGTCATCGGTTGTTAGAAATAGATTTATACTACCACTTGAAATATCGGTAGAGCCGGGAGTGTATGTTGCAGCTACTAGTGAGGAATCATCAAATAAGCCATCGCCAGTTGTGGTCCATTCAGAAGATGCAGCACTTCCACCAATCGATCCGGAAAGTGTATATGCACTTCCAGCGCATATAGTGTCATCTGTTCCCGCGCTTACCGTTGCAACCGTATCGATGGTGATGTACGCGGTCATGGTGCTGTCGTCAGAACCATTTCCATTGGTAGCAATTAACGTAACCGAAAATGTACCAGCGGTGTTATAGCATATATTCGTTGGGTTTTGAACATTCGAAGTATCAGGCGTCGCTCCGCTAAATGACCAGGCCCATGATGTGGGTGAACTGGAGCTAGAGTCATTGAAATTTATGCAAGAACCTTGACAAATCAGTGTGCTGGTCGCAGCAAAACTCGCGACGGGTACTGTACAACTTGTGAAACATAGGTTCATCGCGTCAGATGCGCTGCCGCAGGGCCCCGCTGGATCATTCGTCGTAAGTGTAAGAACCACACATCCCGCTGCAGTGTCAGGATCCGATGGTGTATAAACAGCCCCAATTAAAGATGAGTCATCAAAAGTTCCAGATCCGGATGTCGTCCACACCAGTGAACTAGCTGAACCGCTAATGGAAGCACCCGTTATGGTGTACGTTCCGTTATTGCAAATCGTAGAATCAACTCCAGCATTTGCCGAGGCAGCTGTGTCTACAACTATAAGCGATAACATGGTGGTATCATTTGATCCATTTCCATTGGTTGCCGTTAACATCACCTGATAAGTTCCCGGTATGTTGTAACATATGCTCGCTGGATTCTGATCTGACGAAGTGCTCGGGGTACCTCCTGCGAATAACCATGCCCAGCTAGTTGGTAATTCTGTACTGGAATCAGCGAAACTGATGCAGGTTCCTTCACATACTAATGTGTCGCTTACTAAAAAAGATGCGATGGGAACCGGTCCTGAGCAACTTCCAACAACAACCGTAATATCTTCATGGCTTATGGTTCCACTGCAGTTCACTTCATCAACTGACACAACAAAAGAACCGGCGGTTCCTCCCCAAATAATTGCGATACTGTCTGTACCTTGTCCAGATATAATTGACCCACCTCCTCCTGGAAGCGTCCAATTATACACGGAACCGATATTTGAGGGTAATGTGTATGAAGACGTATCGGTAACACATACAGTTAACAAGCCTGTTGCAGTATCTAGGGGAGGAATGGTGGATAATGTAATGTCATCTATTGCTACTGATGGGTCCGTACCCACGCCATCATCATTATTGGTCCAGTTAAATCCAATTTTAACACTGTCATTATTATTAGCAGATGCGGGCAAAAGGATTGAAAACGCAGTCCATGTTCCTTGTGGAGAGCATC
>NVRZ01000200.1 GCA_002401055.1 Bacteroidota bacterium | reverse complement strand
TCGAATCAGGTAGAAAATAAATATTTAGTAATAGGTCACCGAATGGGTCACCCGCCATTAGATAATTGGACTTGCATAGATCAAGTGTATACTTTTTTATGAATTGAGGGTTGCTTTTTGCGTAACTATAATCTCTATTTTCAGTATAGTAATTATATCAATAGTTGACATGGTCATAGACAACCGAGACAGTTTAAATAACGTAACATATATCATAGGTGCTGGTGCAAGCGCAACAGCCTTACCACTGGCAAGTAACCTACCAAGGAGACTCATAAACTTATCTGGTTATTTAAAAGACAATGAACCGGAAATTTCAAATGAGGTATTCAATAGAGAGGTCATAGCCAATCTGAGGTGGCTGGGAGAAGAAGCTCTCAAGCCCGAATTCCAGGAAGTAGATACGTATGCCAAAGACTTATACTTGCACAGAAAATATGATGAATTAGCACGAGTCAAACAAACACTATCTACCTTCTTTACGATAGAGCAGTTTATTCTGGAAAAATCCGATCCCAGATATAAGAATTTGTTGATACGGCTTATGGATAATAGTCATGTATTCCCTGAAAATGTAAAAATTCTAAACTGGAACTATGATTTTCAATTTGAGATTGCCGCAGAACATTTCCGACAGGAGAAGTTTAGTTACGGAGGAGGTGCTTCACAGCATTCACCTCCGCTAATCCCTTATTACCCTGGTCTAGGATATAATGATAGAAATATGCAAGGTGATATCTCAATGGTCCACCTAAATGGTTTAGCCGGATTCTACTATTATGAACAAACGGGACATATTCTCAATTACTTCTTAAACGGCACGTTAAAGACAATAGACGATTTGTACGAGCGAATTCAGCAAGACTCTAATCACAAACATCATCTACTCATATTCGGATGGGAACGACATACCCAAGCAGGTGAATTGTTAAAACATCGGTTATCCATTGCGACAAAGATGATTGAGGAAACGGATATTTTGGTTATCATCGGTTATTCCTTTCCAGAAGACAATATTGAAACTGATACGGAACTTTTCAAAGTACTCAATAATGTTAAGCGGATATATTTTCAAAACCCAGAAATGAATGGAGCCTTCCTAACTGAGCAATTTAGTCTGGACCCCGCCCTTGAAATTGTTCATGAGACCAAAACAAATAAGTTTCTACGACCACGTGAAATCAGCTTAAAGAGAACTGCTAAAAGCCTCCGGATCGCCTAGGAACTCCTTCAATTGACTCCATTCTGCTGCTTTCTTTTTACTCATGGCATTGTGGGTACGAAATATTATATGATATTCTGTTTAGGGCACTGATAAGGAGATAGTGAAGAGGTATTTGTTGCTCAAATAGGGTATTTCTACTCTATTTAATAAACGAATTATTTTGTAGTATGCTGCGCTCTCTAGTTTTAGAAAAAAGACTGGAATGTTGAGTCAAATTACTGGGGTAGACTAAATGAAGTAACACAGCTATTAACCTATTATAGAATTACTCATGGCGGAATACTATATTACCAAGGTAAAATACGATGATTCAAATTCCAAGATAGAAGTACACTACGGTGTTGATAAGGAGGGAAACAAATTTGAGTACAACAATGATGAGTTGAGACAAATGATGCAGGGAGGGACTTCTTTCGCAACGGCAACAAAAAAACCCAACGGCGAATGGCGATATTTGAACGGTGTTATTTTAACGCAAAACTCCGGCCGGCAAACTGTGGGTAGGGTCCCATTGGAGCTAACCAAGAGAAAGACATTTGTGAGTCTGTACAATAAGGACCTTAATTACAAGGATGAGTTTGAGAATTTATTTGGAGACATAATAACGAATAAGTCAGTAGGGGAAGATGATATTGCTGGGGAGAATAGTGATGAATACACCAAACAACTTATACAGAACGGTTACTTAGAAGACACCACAGTGCTCATTGTTCTTGTTGGGCCAAAAACGAAATGTAGAATGCATGTTGATTGGGAAATCTCAGGCGCACTTAACCTGAAGGTTGGTGATCTCTACGCAGGCTTAATTGGTCTTTTACTTCCGAATCACCCCGATTATAAGACCGGTAAGGTGAATAATGCGAATTTACCTAAACGTCTTGCCAAAAATGTTGATTCCGGCTATGCGAATATCTATGACTGGACCGAGGATCGTTTAAGCATGCAAGGATACATTGAAGATGCATTTGTTGCGCGAAAAGAGCGCGCAGACGAGCGAGTTAATGCAGCAATCACGCAAATGGAAGAAGATGAATGCGAATAATATTGATACGAATGTGCTTCCGAAAGGACAGGGGCATACATCTGTTTAATAGTGGAGTAATGAGGTTGTGGAATTTAGTAATTAGATAAACCAAGAATCATGGAAAAAACTTGTTTCGTAATTATGGGGTTCGGAGTCAAAACTGATTTTCGAACTGGTAGAAAAATTGACCTTGATAAAACTTACAAGAACGTGATCAAACCAGTATTTGAGGGTTTAGGTTTCTTTTGCTTAAGAGCGGATGAAATTAAACATACTGGTGTCATTGATAAACACATGTTTGAAGGCATAGTTAAGGCAGATTTTGTGGTTGCTGATATCTCAACCTTGAATCCCAATTCTCTATATGAATTAGGGGTAAGGCACGCAGTCAAGAAACACACCACCTTGATCATGGCAGAAAAGGAGATGGAGTACCCATTTGATGTCAATCACATTGCCATAGACCATTATGAACATTTGGGTTCAGATATTGGTTATTCGGAAGTATTGAGAATTAAGGAGCACTTGAAAAAGAAGGTTACTGCTTTGATGGAAAACCCTGAAGTAGATAGTCCTTTATACACACTAATTCCGAATCTTCAAGCCCCAACCTTTACTGAGGAAGAAATTGAGGAGTTGAAAGAAGAGAGCGAAGAGTTAAAGTCAATTTCGCAGCTTTTAGAGGAATCTGAGGTAGCACGAAAAGAAAATAACTTTGAAGTGGCGATTACACTATTGGAAGAGGCAAGGGCCGTGCACCCTCAAAATGACTTTATTACGCAAAGGCTAGTCTCCGTAATTTATAAGTCGGAATTGCCAAATAGGGCAAATGCGCTACACGCAGCGGAAAAGATCCTTACGGTATTAAAACCAGATAAGTCCAATGATCCTGAAACTTTAGGACTGGCAGGAGCAATAAATAAACGCTTATTCGAGGAATACAAAGATGAGATCTATTTGAAAAAAGCGATGAGTTTTTATCAGAGAGGGTTTATAATAGAGCAGGATTATTATAACGGTATCAATTATGCATTCATGTGCACGCTAAATTCGACAATGCGAGATAGCCGCTTTGAAGCGCATGCCGATTACGGGAATGGAATGCTAGCAAGAAAGCAAGTAATTAATATGTGTAATGAAATAGTAGATGATTCATCGTTCGAGGAAAGGGATGATCAAGAACGGGTTTGGATTTTCCTAACGTTAGCTGAATGTTACTTTGCTACAGAAGACTTGGAAAAGGAGGAACAATATGTTAATGAAGCTAAGAAGTGCGCCGAATTGGGAGATTTTGAGTTCAATTCTTATTATGAGCAAAGGGAAAAACTTGAAACTGCGATTAACACATTTAAGGAGAAATATGGGTCAGAATAATAACATGGCACAATTAAGCTGGGAACTGCAAAGAAAGAACTAATAAATGATAGTGTTTATCAGCTACTCGACAGACCAAAGTGTATTAGCTGGAAAAATCAAGCGGGAGCTTGATGCTTTTGGTTTTGATTGCTTTCTGGCACATGAAGATATCCAGCCAACCCAAATATGGACTGATGAGCTTGCTCAAAATCTTAAGAAGTGTGATATCTTCTTACCCTTGCTTACAGTGAATTTTGATAAATCAATTTGGACTAATCAGGAAATCGGGTATGCATTAGCGGAAGGCAAATTAATTCTTCCCATTAAAGTCAATATTGATCCTTCGGGTTTTTTAACTAAGTATCAGGCGTTGAAATTTGATACATCCAAGACCTTTCCCCTGAGGAAATTTCTTGAAGCGCTTGCTGCAAACGATGAATATGGTTCCGATTTTCGAGATTTTCTGATTGACGTATTTGGAAGAAGCGACAGTTATGATAATGCAGAATTCAATGCTGGATACCTGGTTCGGATTGGCGGTTTTACAAAAAAGCAAATGAAACGAATTATTGTACGTTCAATGTCTAATAGTCAAATTTACCATGGCTACAAAGCAAGAGATAAAGTACTGAACCTTGTAGCTCAATCAGATTACAAGTTTGAGAAAGAACTGATGCGAAAGTTTAGATCTAAGATGACCGGATAGCTGTTGATAGCTTAAAAGTTGATATGCAAGTTTTTGCTAAAGGCCACAAATGGATGAATTCAAATGATAAAATTAGATTTACAATCTGAAAACTGATTAAAACAATCATTTTGAAATTGCTTATTATGGGAAAATCAAAATCATCAGGTCCTAGGAATGCACCTAGTAAGACTGGGAACAAATCAGGTGGGGGAAGAGGTAATAGCCCTGCAAAAACGTCGGGATCTTCTAAGGGTAATTCTTCAAGGTCAAAAGGGAAATAGGATTGTTAGTCTGAAAAAAGCACAGTATTTCGTCAGCATTCTACTTAACTTTTCATCTTGAACAGTTTGTCCAAATGAGCTTCCAGTTCATTAGCAAGATCATAGACTAGGGTTGCATATTCTTTGGCCCTTTGATCTCTTGATCCAGGCAAGATTTGCCTGAGGCCATCAGGATTCGTAAAATCCAGTTCTTCTCCAAACAAAGGCCAACAATGATTGTCGGATTTGAAATTTTTAGCTTGAGGTAACTGTTTTAAATAATCTCGCATAGAAGCTATATCCCACAGTTTAGAATGGTTATTAATCCAAACACCGTAGTAGGTATTAAGATTTAATGACTCCCAAGCAATACACAAGGGTATTCCATCTTCTTTTTCAGCCTCCTTGTTGTACCATTTTGGCTTATACAACGACATGCTAGACCATCTTTCAAAATAGTCTTGGTCTTCTTCCTCATATATTTCCCAAACGCTATCTTTAGTCAACGCTCGCAAACTCTCCTTCACCTTATCCCAAAACTCCTGAATTAACCGACGGTGAACTTTCGCATAGTAATCTCTCAATTTCACCATATTGTTGAAATTTTCATCCTCTACGAGGAACTTATACATATCATTTTCCAGACTCATGTCAAAGGGTTTTAATTACATCCATATACTGTTGCAAACTGTGTTTTACTCTCTCTGCTTTTATTTCGTTTTTCAAATTTTTGAGCCAAGGCAATATGTCTTCCTTATAACCTATCTCCTGTAACACA
The DNA here is from genome assembly GCA_002401055.1 of Bacteroidota bacterium. Taxonomy (GTDB): domain Bacteria; phylum Bacteroidota; class Bacteroidia; order NORP154; family NORP154; genus NORP154. Next base: position 965 of record NVRZ01000200.1, on the reverse strand, counting down.
TTTCCTTTCAGCTTTTTGTATAAATCATCATTTATGGAGAAAGCCCCTGGTCTAGCTCGATTTGGCTTTAAATACAGTATACGAATCTGTTTATCGCTCAGTCGTAATATGTTTCTAGCATATTCATAATAGCGCTCTAACTGTCTTTCCTGATCCCCAGCATATATCTTATTCTCAATGATAAGAATGAAGGAGTTGTCTATTGAATTATTTCGAATGGCAATGTCAATAAAGCCGTATTGGGAACTTAGTTCAGTTTCAACTTGTAGGTTTACGCCATTTAATAAGTTAGTCTTTATCAAATCCTCCTTAAAAACGCTTTCGATGAAATGGCGATAGAATAACTTTCCTTGCTCATGACTACCCTTAGGGTCAAGTAAATGTGCTAAAAAAGGCGAATGTACTTTAGCTTCATAATGTCGAACAGCCAGAATATCAAAAATGTTGTAATTGTCAGCCTTTGAAGCCTTCACCTTTTGTACTTCCTCCTCTTGAACAATGAATCTTTCTAATAAACTTTCAAAAGATTCCTTTTCCTTGATCAACCGACCGTAATCAAGCTTTTTTTCCAATCCTTCAAACAAGGATATGAACTCACTTAGCTTTGGTATGTCTGTAGATGTATTCAAGTGCGCTAAATTGCTGTGCTTAGAAAGCAGTATAATCTCGGCAGAATTTCACAATTGAATTCAAACTGACAAGCCGTTTTTGGCAAATTGGTATCCGCAATAAATCCTCCAGTATCACCCCAATGACATGGCATATCTTCATCCCCTTCAACCTGTAATGCGGACGGGTCATTATCCTTAATCCAAATCCAAATCTTTTTACCAAGAATCTCATTAGTTATAGCGCATTCCGGCTGAGTCTTTCTGATGTGTAGAATAAATTCATCATTTCCCATTATTATTCGTGATTCTATTTTATATTTTCGGTCCACTGTCATTGCGAGCGTAGCGCGGCAA
>NVRZ01000199.1 GCA_002401055.1 Bacteroidota bacterium | reverse complement strand
CACATATTTGCCGATTTTGACAAAAACAGGAACGGGTTCGTCTACTTTAGAGAGTTTGAGGGCATGCTCCACGTCTACTGCGCCCAATCAAACATGTCAAGATTTTAATTCATGCCATTAGAATACTTATTGACTTGAAATACAATATTAAGTTGAACATCGTAGGTGACGGATCAGAAAAGACTAATTTAATCTCCCTAGCCAAGAAGTTAAATGTTTCAGGTCAAATTAAGTTCTTGGGGATGAAAAGCAGACTGGATGTTAGATCTGAAATTGAAAAATGCCATTCCCTGGTATCCTCAAGCAAATTGGAAACATTTGGAATAAACATAATCGAAGCGTTGGCCTGTGGAAAGCCGGTTGTGGCAACAGATTCTGGAGGGCCTAATGATATAATTCGTGAGCAAGATGGAATAATTGTCAGAGATCATTCTGCAGATCAACTGGCTAATGGTATGAGAACGATGATCGACAACTACCATAATTATAATTCTTCTGAAATCTCCAAAGCGTGTATAGACCGATATTCTGACCAAGTTATTTCGAGGAAATTAAATAAACTATATGAAGATATTCTGAGGAAATGAAGAAAATCCTGATCATATCCTATTTTTTCCCTCCTTGTAATTTAACTGCTTCACAGAGAGCGGACTCCTGGGCAAAGAACCTGCATAAATTCGGGTATTATCCCATCGTCATTACACGTAATTGGAACCATGACATCAAAAATCCATTCGATACGATGAAAAGTTCAGGAGAGAAGGTTCAACATACAAAGAAGGAGAGTTACGAGGTGTATCACCTACCCTATCGAGCTAATTATCGAGACGAGATTTATGTAAAATATGAGAATTCAAAATTCGTCTTGTTTCGAAGGTTGCTCACCTTTTTTGAACTTCTCAGCCAAAACTTTAGTAATTACTTCATTCCCTTCAAAAATATTCATCGCTTTACAGAGGATTACTTGAAAAACAATAATGATATTCAAGGACTAATTATTTCTGGTAATCCATTTATCTTATTCAAGTTTGGATATTTACTCAAGAAAAAATTCGGGATCAAGTGGCTCGCCGATTATAGAGATGAATGGAATACTTCCCAAATTCGGCCCAGACAGAATTCATTCGAGAAGTTGGTCTCGATGTTTGAACAATTATCAGAAAGAAAATGGGTGCATTCCGCGGAGACGATAACATCAGTTTCCAAGCAGTACGTTCAAAACATTTCAAAATATGTTAATAAAACCGGATCAGTTATATTGAACGGCTTTGACAAGATCGACGAAGCGGTGGAACGCCTAAAATTGTTCAAGGAATTCACTATCGTTTACAATGGAATGCTCTATCCATATCAGAATATTGAAATCTTCCTAGACGCTTTTATGATGCTAATCGATAACTTAAAAGTTAAGTCATCAGATGGCGCACAAGTAAATATAAAACTGTATTGCCCTGGATTGGCGTACGATAAGATACAAGCTTCCAGAGTAGACGAAAGATGTACAAACTACCTGAATTATATTGTAATAACGGAGAGAATCCCCAAAGAGGAAGTGATGGAAATTCAGATGAAATCACATTTGCTATTGATGATTGCCCATACTAACTCAAAGGGTACAGTCCCGAGTAAATTATACGAATATATTTCCCTCAATAAGCCCATACTTTTGTGCCCTTGCGACGGAAATATTATGGAAGAAACCCTGAAAGAAACAGGCATGGGTTTATATGCGAATACCACCGAAGAGGCATATGAAATTTTGAACACCGCGTATACCAGATATCTTTCTGAGGATGTTACTTCGATGCAAGCGAACAAAGAAGCAATTGAGGCGCTTACAAGAGAGACCCAGGCAAAAAAATTGGCTGAAATATTAGACACTCATTTTTGACAGTTATGAAAAAGGTTCTCACATGCGTCGGTACAAGGCCCAATATCATTAAGATAACTCAACTCCATCATTTTCTCGCCAACCGGAGTGACATCGAGTACAAAGTGCTTCATACCGGTCAACATTTTGATTATAACATGAGCGCCGTATTCTTTCAGGAACTTGGACTGAAGGAACCAGATATCTTCTTAAATGCTGTTGGTAAATCTTCAGATGAAGTAGTTGGTGATATAACTATTAAGTTTCGAGAGTTTCTAGAAAGCTATCGGCCTGATCTCATCATTGTTCCAGGAGATGTCAATTCATCTTATGTCTGCGCTTTGGTAGCATCTGAATTGAACATATCCGTTGCCCATATAGAAAGTGGATTGCGAAGTTTTGATCTTACCATGCCCGAAGAAGTGAATAGAATCGCAATAGATAAAATGGCGCAATTGTGTTTCGTGACCGAGCAAAGTGGCCTGGACAATTTAGAGAATGAAAAGAAACATCAGGAAGCCATCTATTTTGTGGGCAATACCATGATAGATACACTAGTAGCAGAAAAAGATGCCATTGCACAATCTAATATCCGCAGTAAATTAAATTTAAAAAATGGAGAATACGTCCTCCTTACTTTTCACCGACCAATGAACGTTGATTTTGAGGAGCAGCTTACTGTAGTTTGTGAATTAATCAGGAAATTATCAGAATTAACGATAATTGCATTCCCAATCCATCCCAGGACACTCAAACAACTTCATCATTTCAACCTGTATGATGAGTTATCAAATGAAAACATTGTCAAAACAGAACCACTTGGTTACTTAGATTTTATGAAGCTGGCGACAGACAGTTCTTTGATTGTAACGGATTCTGGAGGCATTCAGGAAGAATCTACGTACCTTAATGTACCTTGCTTGACGGTGAGGCCGAATACCGAGAGGCCGGTAACCATTACTGAAGGAACCAATGAATTGATTGAACTTGACATTGATAAATTAGTTTCTAAAGTTGAAAGTATATTGGGCGGGAAGTATAAGAAAGGCGCTGTTCCTAAATATTGGGATGGGAAGTCCTCTGAGAAAATTGCAAATCACATTATTAACTACCTACAACAATAATTCCTGCTAACTAGATGTGTGGAATCGCCGGATTTCAAAGTAAAGATTTTACCAAGGAAGACCTGGTAAAAATGACTCGATCATTGCAGCACCGTGGTCCCGACGCGCATGGAACTTATTTTAGAGATGAGTCTGGTGCTGGACTTGGCCATCAAAGATTGAGCATTATTGACCCCTCTGAGCAGTCACACCAACCATTTACAAGTGCCGATCAACGGTATAAAATGGTTTATAATGGAGAAGTTTACAATTATCAAAACCTGCGAGGCCGAATGCCTAATGTGAAGTGGACTTCGAAAGGTGATACAGAAGTAATATTAGAATCTTTTGCTCAATCAGGAGTGGAGAGTCTAAATGAACTTGAAGGCATGTTTGCGTTTGCCATTTATGACTTGAAAGAGAATAGACTTACTCTCGCTCGCGATAGAATTGGCATTAAACCATTGTACTACTACTGGGATGGAGAAAACTTCGCATTTGGCTCAGAAATCAAGTCTATTAAAACGATCATACCTGAGCTAGAAATTAATTTCTCCTCCATTTCCTCTTTCTTGCATTTGGGATGCATTTCCAATCATAATACCATCTACAAGCATGTGTATCAGCTTCCAGCGGGCTCATATGGAGAGCTCATAAATGGAACATGGACCATTACAAAATACTGGGACTTGCACCAAAAGATAAAGGCAAATACTGAATCTGATATTTCATTAGTAAAGAACAAGTTAAAAGAACTACTTTTTGCGTCTGTTGAAAAACACTTGATTAGCGATGTTCCACTTGGAGTGTTTCTTAGCGGGGGGGTGGACTCATCCCTGATTAGCGCAATTGCTGCGAAATTAAAAACGGATAAGATTGATACTTTCTCTATTGGCTTTAAAGAAAGCAAGTTCAATGAAAGTCAATATGCAAAAAGCGTAGCGAACTCAATTGGCTCCAGACATCATGAATTGATAGTTTCAGAACAGGATGCGTTGGATAAAATTGAATCAGTAATGTCGAATTTCGATCAGCCTTTTTCTGATTCCTCGGCACTCCCAACCTATTTAGTTTCACAGCTAGCAAGGGAGCATGTGAAAGTTGCCCTATCTGGTGATGGCGGTGATGAGCTCTTCATGGGATACGGTTCCTCTGTTTGGGCGAAGCGAATGTCCAATCCCATTGTTTGGAAATCAAGATACATTCTATCCAACCTACTCAAATTGACTGGGAACAACAGAAATCTAAGGGCTGCTAATGTTCTTGCTTGTGGGTCACAGGAGAACGTATGTAATCATATATTTTCGCAAGAACAGTACCTGTTCTCTGATAAAGAAATAACGGAATTGATGAGAGATCAGCCCTCCAGTGAGTATCCGGATTATGGAAGGATGAAGTTTCCTAGAGTATTCTCGCCAATAGAACGTCAATCACTCTTTGATTTAGATACTTACTTAAAAGACGATTTATTGGTTAAAGTAGATATGTCATCGATGCTGAATAGTTTAGAAGTAAGAGTACCTCTCCTGGACCATAAACTGGTGGAATACTCAATGAACATTGACGAGAGTTTAAAAATCAACGGCAACGGAGTACAAAAATATGTGTTAAAGGAACTATTGTACGATTACATTCCAAAAAGCAATCTTAATCCTAACAAATGGGGTTTTTCTATTCCATTATCAGTTTGGTTAAAAAGAGATTTGAGTTATTTGATCTCAAATTATCTAAGTCAAGATGTAGTGGAGGCCTTTGCTGTAGTAAAAACATCTGCAGTAAAAGATCTTTTAAAACGGTTCAATAATGGCCAAACTTTCCTGTACAATAGAATTTGGAGTTTGATAATTCTTCATAAGTGGCTTTCTGAAAATTCGAACTAATGACCCAAGTTCTAAATTGTCCAGTATGCAATTCTGAGAAGCTTAAGTCTCTACATGGGTATGAGAAATTTCACCTTTCGAAATGTGGAAATTGTAATATGGTATTTGCCAATAAGATTCCGGAAATCGCTGAGTTAGAATCGCATTACAATCAATACACTCGTGAAGATTACCTCTCACCAATTACTATCAAACGCTACAACGAACTGCTAGACAAGTTTGAAAAATATAAACATACCGGGAAAATATTGGACGTCGGTTGCGGAATTGGCTATTTTTTGGAACAGGCAAAAAAGCGAGGATGGGATGTATATGGAACGGAATTTACCTCAGACGCAGTTTCAATTTGCGAGGGTAAAGGAATCAAGATGACCAAGGGTGCTCTGAATATAGAGAACTACCAACTTGAAGACTTTGACGTAGTTACCTCTTTTGAGGTAATCGAGCATCTTACCAATCCAATAGAAGAAATGGACAAGTTTTCCCATTTACTGAGAAAGGGAGGGCTCCTTTACGTTACCACGCCTAACTTCAATTCAGTTCTTAGACACCTTCTCAAGTCAAACTACAACGTGATCTCCTTCCCAGAACATCTACTTTATTTTACCAAGCGTACCTTGAACAGAGCGCTCAGAAAGAGTAACTTCAGAGTTATGGCCACATCCTCATCAGGATTAAGCATGAGCAGGGCAAAAGCTGGTATGAATCTCAAAGCCGAGAAACCCATTCAAATGAATTCGCACGATGAAAAGATAAGAGCTCTCGCCAATGATAACTTTTTCTTTAAAGGTATTGTTCAATTAATAAATATCGTGCTTAATAAAACTGGGCTAGGTGACGCTTTAAAGTCTTTTTCAATTAAATCATAGGTTCTTTCGCAGCTGCCTCTCATAGCCCAGCATAATCACTAATGAACTCACATAAAAAGGTATAATTGGAATCTTGTATCGAACCAAAGAACCAAAGTTTGACGTAGACAAGCCAATGGTAAAGGCAAAAAATATTGAGAACAACATTGCAAATAATATATAGGGATTGCTACCCAGTATTTTTATAATCCTCACTGGTTTTAACTTTATTATAAGGAATATGCTCGCCAATAACAGAAAAGTGTTCTCCAACCCTGAAAGCAGCATAAACGGATTTCGTGCCTCCCAAAGATAGGGGCGAAATAAACCCGCGTTAATGGCCAAAGGTGCCTTTGCCATTACCCCAGCAATCGTAGGCTCAAAATCGCCTATGTCAAAGGTATTTCCGCCATAAGCCGCTCGTTTTAAATCCTGTTGTGTGATTGCAGCACGCTCCAAAGATGTCTCCACTGAAAATTTTCCCATACTTCCAGCCAATGATCCCATTACAAACATACCACCGAATCCAAATCCAAAAATGACAATTGGGGCAAGGACAAACTTAAGAACAGTACTTTTTATTCTCTTCAGGTTCTCAAAGGCACCCCATAA
>NVRZ01000198.1 GCA_002401055.1 Bacteroidota bacterium | reverse complement strand
CAATATTTTAATATGACGGACAAAGTTAATGTGATAACAGATGACTTTCGACATACAATAAGAACCACAAAAACAAAATATGACATTATCGCCATCGATATAAGTGCAGGCGAAACTCAACCCAATAATTTATATACGCTTGAAGCATTTCAAGATATGAAATCCGTTCTCAAAAGCGATGGGGTATTATTCATACATTATCCAAGCGCTTACAACAGCTCGATGGGGACAGCCTTAAAATCAATTGGCCGAACACTGAAAGAAGCAGGATACACGATTGATTTACTAAATACTACTTCGCAATTTGATATTCTTCAAGAATATGTGTATTTCGCGTCAGTAGATGGAACGAGGTTGTCTAACCTGGACTTTAGCAGACGAGATACATTTGCCCTTCCCTACAAATTTCCAACATTTGAGGGTGTGGTGTTTGCAAAAATGAAGTTCGACAAAGGATTCGTCTTAACAGATGACAAACCTATGATGGACATTTTGCACAGTGAGCTGGCAACCTCCTACAGGGTTCAGATGCAGCCCATTATAAAAAGTGCTTTAAATGAAGGAATTAGGTTTCACTAAGGCTTGGAAGTACTGCCCTAATCTTTATAAAGAGATATCGTGGGTGAGTCTGCTTTTTCGATTTCAACAATTACCTTACTGGTAACATCATACCACTTGTCAAGCTTATGCTGGTATCTAATAATATCACCTGGTGCAATCTCCTGTCGAACCAAAAACACCTCTGTACCAATAATAACATCATCTAAGTTATAAAAGGTTGCTTTTAACGAGATTTCATGATAATATGCTATTATAGCTGAATTATATATCTGCCCCTCAACTAGCGTCTTTTTTATCAGTTTTTTATTCCAGTTAAAAGTATTCGTCCATCTACACACATTGTTCAAGTATTCAGTTGGATTGGCCTTTTCATTTCCATATATGACCTCTCTACTACTTCTAACACCGGCAATAGATTCAGGATCCGGAACAGAAAGTTCTTCATCAAAATTTGATTCCAGGTTATCCAGCCACGCCAAATAGTCATTGCTCTCATTTCGAGTCTTTAACACATCTACTTTCTGCTTATTAAAAGTTGCTTTGTCATTACTTTCCAAAACGACCATCCTGTCTTTTCTTGTACCCTCTAAAAAGAAAACAACTTTTCCTGAGGCTACCGTTACTTCAGTTACTATGTCGTTTTGATAAGCCTTTACGTTGAAGGAGGTACCCAAAACCCTCGTTCTCGTATTTTCCGTAAGCACGTAAAATGGATGCAATGGATCCCTTTTCACTTCAAAGAAGGACTCACCATCAAGGCTAACTATTCTATTATCATTATCGAATACACTTGGATATGTAAGCTTACTGTACTTGTTCAAAAACGCCAAACTATTGTCCGGAAGATGAACTATTTTAACCTGATCACCTGCAATTACCTCAATCATCTCCACCGATTGCATCACCTCAACTTCAACCAAATCAACAGATCTGTCGATATAATCTCCCGGAGAAAGCACACTTGAGAACGTGTAGATCAGTCCACACAAAACAATAAAGGAAGCTGCAATGCTCAGTACTCTTGTTCCAGTAAACACACTGCGTAACTGATCTTTAAACAATGCGGCAATTGGTGTTAATGCCTTCAACTTAACTTTCAGCCAAGCTTTTTCGGAATCAGGTTTAAAAGAATTGGTATAAGAATCTGACAGGGAAAGCATCCTTTTTGAATGCACAAAAGTCTCAGCATTTTCCGGGCTTTCTGAAATCCAATCCAAGAGCAACTTCTCCTCTTTCGGGGTTAGTTCATCAAACAGATATTTGGCTATTAAATCCTCCATCACGTATTAAAAAATATCTTGCGTACACTATTAAGACACTTTAATAGCGAAATACCCCTACTTAAATATTCAGAAATATTTTAAGGTATCCTTTCCGAATTAACTGAAGCAACTTTTAATATATGGGGACGCAAATACAATCTCATTTTCTTGAGTGCTTTTCCCATCTGGTTCTCAACCGTTTTAATAGAGATTCCCAAGTGTTGTGCAATCTCCTTGTACTTCAAATCATCATATCTATTAAGGATAAATATTGACCGACACTTTGGAGGTAAGGCGTTCATAGCCCGAGCAATCCTGTCCTCCAATTCCACCTGCTCTAGATATTCGTCCACTTCACATGTTGCACCAGCCGCGAGCTCCAGAATATCGTCCTCGACAACCAACATTCTCTTGTTTCTTTCGCTGTAATTAAGAGCAGTATTAAAAACTGATTTAAACAAATAACCTTTTAAGGAAGAAGTTATTTCTATTGCGTTTTGCTTTTTGATCAGTTTAACGAATACATCCTGAACAATATCTTCCGCGGCATTTTGGTCATTTACAATATTATTAGCCGCGTAGCACAGAGCCTGATAGTGAGTTTTGAATACGTGTTCTAATGCGTCAATGTAATTTTTACCCTTCATAATTAGATCACTTGATCAGATTGGAGGAAAATAATAACCATTAGTAGCTTAAAATAATGCCCTATACTGGAAATTAGACGGAAACAATATTATATGGTTGCCTCCACCATCAAATTTTATTTTTAACCACGGTCTTGAGAATCATCCAGATGAATCCAAATAAACTATTTTTGTTTAATTCATTATTTTAAAATGGAATTACTCAATAGCAGGAAATATCTACTCATATTGGCTTTTGTAGAAGGTGCCGCTGTAATGGCTGTGGAGCTTCTTGGTGCAAAAATGTCCGCGGTCTATTTTGGAAACTCCTTATATGTTTGGACCTCGGTGTTAATGGTCACTATTTCAGGATTGGCTATTGGTTATTTTATAGGGGGAAGGCTAACCCAGCGATTTCCTTCTAAAAAAACGCTTTATATAATCTTTTTAATTGCAGCTCTGTTGGTATTAATAATGCCAGCTTGGGCAAATATAATTATGCAGCACACAATGACTTCTGATTATTTTGAGGCGGCGATTCAGTCAACCATTTTTTACTTACTACCAGCGATGATTGCCTTTGGAATTATTCCACCTTACGTAATTTCACTGCTTTCAAAAGAAGTGGAGGACGCAGGAAGTTATACTGGTTTGGTTTACACTTCATCAACGTTTGGAGGGGTAATAACCTGCCTATTGACAGGCTTCTATTTGATTCCTACGTATGGAGTTAAGATGAGTACTTATTGCGTTGCCATATCCATAATATTAATTCCCTTCTTCTACTTCTTCAAGAAAAATATTCTGATCTCAGTTGGGATTTTATTGGCAAGTGCTTTCATAATAAGCAACGGTATTAATCCACCTTCCCAAAGTAAAAACTCTCATGTAAAGGTCCTTCATAAAAGCGATGGCCTAATGGGTCAAATTCTAATAGCAGACGACTTAAAAACGCAGAAACGTTCATTGATGATCAATAATATATCCCAATCTTTTATGCACATACCAAGTGGCAGATCCCAATGGAGATATGTTCACCGTGTTGCGCTTTATGCTTCCGACAAACCAGCTGGATCCAAGGTGTTAATTTGTGGTATTGGTGGTGGAAACCTGATTAATGAATTACTGGCATTGGGTTTCGTTATCGATGCTGTAGATATAGATGTTAGGATGGCTGAGGTTGCGACTGAGTTCTTTGGCATGCCTGCCAACACTTCTGTGTTCGAAGATGACGCCAGACACTATATTAGAACATGTAAAAAGAAATATGACATGGTTATTCTTGACATGAGCGCGGGGGAGAATCAGCCTTCCAATGTTTATACAGTTGAATGTTTTAAGGAAATTCAGGGTATATTGAATCCTGATGGCGTCATGTTCGTGCACTACCAAAATGTGTTGGAAGGCGAGGGCGCAGAGGCGGCCAAATCAATTGGAAAAACAATTATTGAATCAGGATTAAAAGTAAAATTACTGAACACCGATAAAATCGTTGACGGCATTAAAGCTGACTGGACCATCCATTCCGAATTAATGTTTTATGCCTCAATTAGCGTTCCTGCATTTATAACGAAAGGGTTTGATAGAAGAAACAAATTTGCTGATCCCTTTAATTTTCCGAAAAAACAAGGAATTTTTCTGGAAGGATATGACTTCTCAGATGGCATACTTTTAACAGATGACAATCCGATCATGGATGTGCTTCACGTGCCTGCATTGGAATCGACAAGGCAAGCAGCGCTGAAGCGGCTTATACCGATATTATTGAAGGAAAAAGTTGAAATTATCTGATCAATTCCGGTAGAGACAACCAATGTCCTATTATTACTGTATATCTACCAAAGCTAGTTTTTGTATCTGATATGAAATTATTTGCCTTCTTGATTCTTATACAACTCATGGCTACCGCTGGATTCGGACAAACCGCGTCTTTTAGCGTGGATGACTCCTCTGGATGTGCCCCTTTCACTATGGTATTTACCAATACAAGTACGGGGTTTGATTCTGTACACTGGGATTTTGACGATGGGACTTTCGCAAGTTCAATCAATGCAAATCACATTTATTATTCGATAGGTGAATACAATGTTACTTTGTACGTGTATGATTCACTCTTAAATGTAGATAGCTCAACGCAAACGATTTATGTTGCATCTACTTCTCCGTATATAAACGTTGATGATCAAGCATGCCCAGGCAGCTTAACTTCGTTTGAGGTTCAAGGCAATTTTGATAGTGATAATACCGTACTATGGGATTTTGGTGATGGATTTACAAGCAACCAGGCAAATACAGAACATGCATATGCCGATACAGGCATTTACAACGTTGTACTTACTTTTGGAAATTCAGCCTGTGGTGTTATCGTTATTTCGGATAGCATATTGATTTCCAACTCTTTGATTCCCGAAGTTCATATACATCCTGACGGTGGAAGTACAATGATCTGTCCAGGTTCTCCTTTTCCATTTTTTTATGATGAGAATCTGTCGATAATGTGGGACTTTGGAGAAGGAACTAGTACCAATGACCCCTACCCCGTTTTTCAATATGATTCCGTAGGTACCTACGTAGTCACCGTAACCACCACCAATTCGTGTGGTAATTCGAACACACTGGATACTATTATTACCGTTGATAGTACTCTGATACCGCAACACGCTATCTACGCGTCAAGCACTACTATTTGCCCCAATGATACAGTTTCATTATACCCAATTTCAGTTAAGGGGTATTCGTTCGAATGGTTTTTCGATAATGGTGATTCAGCTACAGGAGGCAATGTTTTTACCTCTTTCAACGATACCGGCATTTATACAGTTTCTCTTGCTGCTACAAACGCTTGTGGCAACACGAGTATAGCGACCAAAGACATATTGGTTTCAGAATCCATTGTACCTCTAGGTTCATTATACATTCCAACCAAGGTAGTTTGTCCAGATGAATCCGTTAAGTTCATTTGCACAAAAAAGAATGCTACTTACCTCTGGTATTTTGGTGATGGAGACTCAGCAAATACAAAAAGCATAAACCACAGTTATGGGATTGCTGGCACATATCCAATAGAACTGATTATCAGCAATTACTGTGGACAAACGACTATATTGTATGATACGGTTATTGTGGACTCAACACTAACTCCTGAGTCTGGTTTTTTCCTCAACCAATCCAGTTACTGCTCTGGCGACGAGGTGATTTTTAAACCTGTGAGTTCAGCATACTTTACGCACTACTGGGACTTTGGAGATGGCAATACTGATACAATTTCAAAACCTCTCCACACTTTTGGAGACACGGGCGCGTTTCAAGTAAGCCACATAACAGTCAATTCCTGTGGTAATACAGACACCGCGACTTCAATCGTAAAGATTGATAGCTTTGGATTTGCACTTGCAAATTTTGAAATCCTGACGGGTAATTGGGTGTGCCCAGAGTCACCTATCAACTTCTCTAATTTAAGCAGCAACATTAATAGTTGTTTGTGGTATTTTGACGATGGCGACTCATCCGCACAGGCAAACCCCATACATTCATATGCGTTTCCGGGCAATTATCTAGTTACGCTTTCCCTAACCAATTCATGTGGAAATGTAAGTACAATTACTAAGTTGGTGACCGTAACCAACAGTGCTTTACTGCCCGCGCCATTAGTAACCTGCGATGCCAATACATTACCACTCATTTACTCCTGGATTCCTGTTCCAGGAGCATTGGGGTATGAGGTAAGTGAGGATAGCGGAACCGTTTGGATTGCCAATAACGGCGTTGGCGAAACTCATACAATTGTAAGCACCTGGGAGGCGGGGTGCCAACGGCAATAAACTGGAACAGGCCATGGGCTACGCCTTCGGCAGCATCCGTGGTGAACTTGAG
>NVRZ01000197.1 GCA_002401055.1 Bacteroidota bacterium | reverse complement strand
AGCTCCAGCTACCATAAACGCGCGTTGAAGGCCATACACGCCCTGCCCGTTGCGCACCTCCCCTAGTCCCGTCTCGCACGCTGATAGCACAACAAGTTCGGTATTCTCTAAGTTGAGCAACATTGCCTCATAAGCACTTAGAATACCATCTTCCTCATCGAGATTGGCTTGCACCCGCCTGGCACTTGCTGCTGCACCTGCGAACATTAGGCCTGACCTCAGCAATGGGTTTTCATTTGACTTCTCAGCATTAACTCCCATCACCATATCTGCTTTCTCCAATTGATTTTTCAAGAAGAATCCATGAGTTGCGATGTGCAGAATACTTGGCCCCTCGATGTTTTTAAGAGCTGACTCAGATGCCTCGACTCCCAGGTTTAGCTGTACAGCGTACTGATTGCTTTTCATAATGTTCCTCACAGCCTCCGCTTCCACCTTTGTTCCAGGCAACTCCATCAAGGACTCGTAACCATACCTCTGCAATCCATCCCCATCCGAGAACTCTCCAGCCACACCGGATTCGCTCTCAAAGTCATAGTCAGGGAAGCCAAAAATTGCTGCAGTTTTATTTTTAATCTCGCTTTCCGAATCTTTAAGCAGATCTTTTAAGGTAGATTGTAACTTGATCTCAATTTCATCTATGAGATACTCCCCCGTTGCTGGATTTAGCAGTGTATAAAGGTTCATCTGATGATATACACCATCCGGCGAAAAATAAACTGATGCTGCACCATTCACCAGAGCCTTTATTGGCTCCCAAAAAACGCCATAGGAATCCTCATCTTTCTGACTTCTCCAAATCGCATTCCTATTCTTCTCAATAAAAACGGTGTCGAGCTGAGCTCCATTTTCCATAAGTGTAATGCCAGGTGTTTTACTGTCATTTGTTATTCCAAGAGCAACGTAATACACTTTTTCTGTCCATTCCCTTTTGTAAAAGTCAACCCTAATCATTTCAATGGCTACTTCTCCATCCTTTAATTGAGCCTGAATGTCTTTCCATGTAGTTCTATTATTTCGTGAGCCTTCTTCAAATAGGTGAATTTTTTTGCTCATCTCTTTCTCAATATTGTTTAACTCTTTCTCCAATAATTCCAGATCTATACCATTGAGAACAAGTTCATCGGCAGAGAGTCTATATCGTAAGGCTAAGTTTTGCTGCTTCTCCTCCCAACTGTTATAAAGAGAAATGAGATCACTGTCTTTACTGGCTGATACCTTCGCGCGCATATTACTCACTTCACTCAGAAGTAATGATTTAGTAGATAATTGGTAATTGAACATTGCCTCAATCAAGTGACTATTGTCTCCATCAGGATTGTCCAAAATGCGCTCTATCACGAAAGAATTAAATGTTTCAAAGCGAAACGAAATCGTGTAGTAAAAAGCGTTCTTCTCTTTTTCGCTTAACGTTGGGAAATAATATTTTATCAACTCAACATATCCGGCCATGGCCAGCAGATACGTTTTCTCAGCACTCTTCGCAATTCCAGCATCCCGGTAAACCTCTGCCAAGTTGTAGGTGAGGTCTATATAATCATAGTTTTTGTTACCCAATTTTCTTCTTACTATTTCCAATGCCTGTGTGATCATGCTAATGGCCTTCTCAAAATGACCAAGCTCACTCTGTAATACTCCAGCACCATTCAGGTAGAGGGCATATTTAACATGGTCCTTGCCTAACGCTCTCTCCGTAATCTGCAGGCATTCGTCATAAAAGGCCTCGGCTTCTTTTGGATGTCCCGCGAGTCTGTACAATACCGCAAGATTGTTCAAGCAATTTCCATAGAACCGATGTTCATCCCCGAGCAGTCTGTAATAGATGCCTTTCGCTGTTAAAAACAGCTCTTCCGCTTCTTTATAATATCCCACATTGAAATACACAAGCGCCAAATTATTGACTGCATTTGCATAATTTTGATGCTCCGTACCGAACGTTTGCTCTCTTAGCTCAATTACTTTTTCTAGAAGGATAGAAGCTTCATTATATCTTCCCATCAATCGGTATAGGTCCCCGAGGTTATTGAGCGGATTTGTATAATCAGGATGTTCTGTTAACCCTTGTCTCTCATAAATACTACTGGCCTTAAGAAAGTATGCCTCAGCTTCAGAGTATTGTGTGGTTGTAACATAAAGCAATGCCAGGTTACTGCAAGTTGTGGCACTATCTATCGGATCATAATCTTTTGTTCTTGCAACAATTTCCAATGATTCGAAGTACATCTCCTCCGCCTTGCCGTAGTTACCCAGCTTTCTATAGAGCTCTGCTGTATTATTTAATATGATGGCCAGCGTTTCATCTTCTTCCGGCGACTTCTTCCTATAGTACTTCAAACATTCCTCAAAAATAATTTTGGCCTCATCATACATTCCAGCACCTTCATAAATTCTGGCAAGATTGTTATGAGCACCCCAATAGTCATTGTTATCCTTTCCCAGTATCGTTTCAAAAAAGTAAATGACGGCCCTATTCATAGGTTCAGCCTCAGGATACCTTCCCATCTCTGTGTACATGATGGTAAGATTATAATAGGCCTTTGTGTACTCCAGGCTCGATTGCCCCCAAACCACAGCCAATAAAGGCAGGGCGACCAGGTACAATGGGTCTGCTTCCGTATATCTACCAAGGACATCCAGGGTCATGGCTAAATTGTAGCAGTAAAGCCCATAATATGCGCCGGTATCCCCACGAAGTTCCTTGATCTTTACTCTTGCCAACTCAAAGTATGTCGTGGCCTTTTGGTATTCCTCAAAGTAACTGAATACCATACCCACTGTATTCATGGTATTGGCGTAAGACTCCAGATCCTTCTGAAGCTGATCAAGAGGTAAAGAGAGGACCTTTGGAATTAAATCCTTTGCCTTATCAAATTCATCATTTTCCCACGCGTATTGAAGTTGTGTTGGTAGCGATTTTTCCTCCTGCCCCTTCCCGGCCAAACAAATAGCGAAGAGTAACACAAGCGTAAAGAGATGCTTCATAGCAACAAATGTCTACTAATATGTGATAAATACAAATTTGAAGCTTTTCAATAGCCTGTTGTTGATAAGAAGACGCATTGCCATTCTGTTGATGCCTTTATGCCCTTAATTTCGTGCTATACATATAGAGATATGAAAAATTTAATCGTCTTGACCGTTTGTCTTTTCTCTGGAGTTAATATTTACGGACAACATAGTGTTATATTAAAATCTGGAGAAAGGTTGCAAGGAGTTGTGTTGGCACTTCTAAATGACACACTTCAAATGGCCATTGAAAGAGAAATGACTTTGATTGATATGAAGGAGGTTACTTCTATATTTTTTGATGAGTACGTTCCTTATGATGGCTCCCTATTATTAGATGACAACGTGAAATTCATAAAATCAGGAAAGTACTTAATCGAATATCAGATGAAGGATAGACTAATGACCAATCCTCCAGTTGTTTCAATTGGTACAGAGGATAAGGGAAAGGTTGTGGTAGAGGTGACGGTAAACAGAACTGGGTTGGTAATGAAAGCCATTCCTGGAATTACGGGCTCTACTACAAGTAGTGAATACCTGCTTACAAAGGCTAAATTTGCTGCTCAAGGTGCCCGGTTTGAACCAGCTCCCCAAGGTCCAATTGAGCAGAAGGGTACAATAGCAATCACTTATTAGCTAGATTTAGTCTCACATTAAACCATTTAATTTTATCGGGGTCAAACAAAGACAATCTTTAAAATATAATAGCATGGAATATCTTTTTCATTTTACTAGAGTGATTTTTCTATTTAGCGCGGTCGTTGCAATAACATTTATGGGCAATGAAAATGCCTATGCTCAAAAGAAAAAAGGGCATCACAAACAACAGCACAAAAAGACACACAAAAACAGACAAGTAAAACGTCATGCACATTTTCATTACGCACATCTACCAAGAAGAGGAGCGGTTGTCTCGACAGTTGCCAAGGGACACATTGGAATTACGCATAAGGGTGTAAAGTTCAAATACCACAATGGCGTTTTCTATCAAAACAAAGGCCCAGCTACATTTGTTGTTGTCAGACCACCACGAGGTTTGAAGATTCCTATAATACCAATCGGTCATAAAAGAATTGTTGTTAAGCAAAAGACCTTTTTCTACCATTACGGTACATTCTACACAAAAACTCCCGGAGCCGAAGAATATGTAGTTACTGAGGCTCCCATCGGCGCTGAGGTTGAGGCTTTACCGGAAGGTTATGAAATTTCCACAGTGGATGGAGTTGAATATTACACCTTGGATGATGCCAAGTACCAGGCAATAGAGAAAGAGGATGGAGAAATGATATATCAGGTAGTACCAAGTGATTAGATCAATTTAGATTAACAAAAACTGAACAATCAAACGAATGCGTGAGAAAGTTCATACTTCACACTTCTCCATTCCATTGTTTCCTTGTTCAATTTTAGAAGTTCAATAGAAACTATGATGTGTGTTCAAGCATAAAAAAGCCCCCGTCACACAGCCAGGAGGCTTATGTGCGGGGGCGCACCACGCAATTGACCCAAAAATTATTGTTTAATCAATTTCTTATTAAATTTTTTACCGTTCTGAGTAAGCGTTAAAAAATAGATTCCATCAGGCTGATTACTAATATCGATATCCAAATCATAGCTGTTCTTCTCCGATCCCATATTCTCTTCATACACCGTTTTACCATTCATATCCACGATACGAACATCAACCCGCCCAGCTTCTAAAGGTTTAAAGCCCAACTTGAACTTACCAGTACTTGGATTGGGTAAGAACTCAATACTCTGAATGCCCATATCGCCCCTTTCTGATATTTCCATACCGGAATTTTCCTTAAGTAATTCAGAATCCTCCTTCTCAATATCTTCAATCTCAATATTCATGACGATCACTTTCTTTCCAGACTTTGATTTGTTGCAGCATTTTGGGCTATCCTTATCGCAGCATTTATAATTAAAACTGCGATTATCTGTCACGGGCCTTGCCTTCAACTCGCCTGCCTTTTTCATTTTCTTGCCATCCCTGACAAATTGCAGTTTAATTTTGTCCCCTTCTTCCATTTCTGCAACAGCCTTTTTTAAGTCTCCAAAATCCACAATCCTTTCTCCGTTTACCGAATGAATCACATCATTCTCCTGCAATCCCATTTCCTTGGCGGCAGAGTTGTCATAGACCCTTCCAATCTTGGCTCCGTCACCATCGAATTCTTTAGCTGGCGAAACTCCTAAAAATGCACCGCTATACCCGTGTGCCTTCACAATCATGTTATGTTCAAAGGAATCAAAATCACCAAAGGATTCCATTCTAAAATGACCTGGTGTACAATTCGCTCTAGATGAACTTGGTCGCTCTTGCAAAGTGGCCGAAGCTGTAGAGTTCTTACCATCTCGCATATAATCTATTGAAATGGACTCACCAGGCTTATAAGACCTAAGTTCCTCAACCAGTGACTTATGACCATCAATAGACTTCCCGTTCACCTTTGTAATAATATCGCCTTCCTCAAGACCAGCCTTTTCAGCGCCTGAGTTGGCGATTACTTTATTGACCACACTTCCTTTGTTACCTGCATCTTCCCCCATTGATTTAACATAGACTCCAAGAAATCCCTTATCCTTTGAATCTTCAATCATTTCCATTCGTTTGCTCATAAAGATTTTGTGCATTTCCTCCACTTCCTCTTTATTGAAGTCCATGTCGAAATTAAAATCAAGGTCCTCATCATCACCTAACTTTTTAACTATGATTTGAATGTTTTTGCTATCGCCTGACACATCAATATCTTTTAGTTCATCTATGTCCTTCAATAGCTCATCAATATTAACGTCACCATCAGCATCAATTACTATTTCCTTTGCAATCTTTTTTGTCTCTCCATTTTCGGTAATGGTAATGTCTATAGTCACCTTTTTCTCCGGTTGATCCTGTGCCTTCAATGAAGATGCTGCGAACATGACAACTAGCATAGCACTAAACAATCCGGTAACAAGTATTCTCGCTTTGGCTATGCACATTTTATGGTTTTTTTTATCCATGCTCTGAATCTTTGATTTCATCTTTTGAAATTTTAATTTTGATTTATTGAATTTCAATAAATCCAATTTTGGCATAAATAATCAAAAACCCGAAAAGTGACTTTTTTCAATTATTTCATTTTATGGACCCCTTTTTATGAATTATTCGATTAAATTAAGGTGAAAAAAGTGATTTTTCGGGGGTCATACTTTCACTTTTTGGGTCATAATTTATTGAATGAAACTTTTATGGTATTTGAACTTTATTAAAGGCAGTTATTGGATCTGTTGGAGGTGCCCAGTTGGTACCAAAAATTTTATTGATTACAGGGAAAGAGGTAACTACAGTT
>NVRZ01000196.1 GCA_002401055.1 Bacteroidota bacterium | reverse complement strand
AAAGAATGATATAGCTGAAATGCTTTATATTGCAGTAATAGAGGCAAATATGTGGCGGTGGTGATAGCGTAGCCAGCACTGCCCCTATATTTGCCGTTGTACGTAATGGCGGGCAGAGACTTTTGTAATACCACTCATGCCGGATACTCAGTTTAACCCGAACGGTACGCAAGGACGGTAAACAGCGGACCAATACTCTCAGAACGGGTCGCAAGGCTACGGTTACGATAAGATTTCTTAGCTCCGAACCTAAGTATTAAATATTACCCAATTTAGTTTTTTGCCACCGCGCAATATGGAATAGCCAACACACAGCAAACACATTGCGCCTGCCCTGCGGGACAGCCGCAAAGAGATTGCTTGCCAACCCAAATTTAACAGAACATATATATTACAATTTTATGATTCTCTCCCTGTAAATAGTAGTGCCATGAGCAATATGTATGATATACACACCACTAGAGAGATCAGATAAGTCAATATTATTATCAATAAAAAAGTTATTATACACCAATTCACCCAAGACATTATAAACAGTCGCTCTTACATCTCCATTTTCAGACAAGGTATTCAAAGTTATCAGCCCCTTCGTTGGGTTAGGATATACTCCTATTTGGTTGTATCGTTTCGCTCCTTGAACAATGCTTGTTACAGTATCACAAAGGTCTATTATCCCTGGCATCAATTGCGAATAGGATGTCATAGTATCGTTAACAATAGAAGTTGTTGAACCGACAATGGCCCCAGAGCCCACAGAGGTTAGAAGGGTGACTTCCTGGCAAAAAGAATTTGCGATGTACTCATAACACCCGCCCCCATTTCCAAGTGCATCCGTTTTAATTAAATGATATCGCGAGAAATTATCGAAACTATACGTTGTTCCGGCTATCAAATACATATTATCGGATGTTGGATATAAGGAATTACCAAAATCACCGAACAACCCACCAAAGGCATACGACCATATCTTGTTTCCGAGGTTATCAGTTTTGAGTAAAAAAACATCAACATTAGAACCAACCCAGACTCCAGAAGAGCCTCCAATAAGATAGTTGCCAACTGAATCAATCTTTACCGATTTACCTTCATCCCAACCGAAGTAGGTACAGCCCCGGGCCCATAACAGATTGCCCAAAGAATCTGTTTTGACTAAATACAATGTACGGGGTACTGACAAAAAACTTTCGGAATATCCTACTAATATGTAACCTCCATCAGAAGTTTGCTGTACCGAATTGGCAACATCCGTGCTATCCCCACCATAGGTTTTAGTCCACAGTGTATCGCCATTGGCATCTGTCTTTAATAAATAAACATCTGCATTTCCAGCTCCGTAGCTCTTTGTATAACCTGTAACAATAAAACCGCCCTCACTCGTTTGTTGAACAGAATGTCCGTAATCCTTGTCCGTTCCTCCATACGTTCGTGTCCAAAGCGTGTCGCCATTCATATCTGTTCGGATCAAATATACATCTGCATTTCCCGCCCCGAAGCTCTTTGTATATCCGGTAACTATAAAACCGCTGTCGCTGGTCTCTTGCACGTCATAACCATAATCTTCTTGTGCACCTCCAATTGCTTTTGACCACAATACATCACCAATTGAATCTATCCTGATTAAAAACACATCAGGGCAAGGTATACCGCATCCAGGTACAGCATAGGCCTCAGTCATTCCTAAGATAATAAAACCATTATCGTATGTTTCCTTAATTGAATACCCAAATTCGTGAGCACTTCCACCTCCTCCATACTCATTCGCCCACATATAATTTCCATTAACATCCGTTTTTACCACATAAATATTAAAATAATTAGCATCGCTCTGTGATGACCCTACGATGATATAACCTCCATCTGAAGCTTCTATAGCATCATTGCCCTGATAATCACCTGCGGTGGCTGCCATAATTTTTTGAAAACCAGCTTGAGCCTGAACGGTGCATGGGAGACCTGCCAAAAACAGTACATAAAACAAAATGATTATTCCGTAATTCCTTTTCATATCATCACTTCCTTGTCACATAATATACGAAGTTACAGATTACATAGGCTACGCCAATGAGCAACTGGTTGATAATCAGGCGGAGACGGTAGATTATCAGTCCAATATGTTATTACACGGTATGAGTTCTATCTACTGCTTAATGAATTTCATGGAGTGTGCCTCTCCTTTCAGTACTATCTGCATCAAGTACATTCCATCAGAGAAATCAGTAATATCAATCGGGTGCTCATAGAATCCTGATATATCTGACACTTGTTCCGATGAAATAAGTTCCCCGATTATATTAAATACCCTGATCGTAAGATCAGACCTATTCGATAACTCCACCTGTAATGTTATTTCACCCTCTGTTGGATTTGGATAAAGAGCAAACGGCGCGTCAAAATGTATACTGGTTTCCTTTTCCTCATCATCAATCCCCGTGAATGCCCCTGCAAGTACCTGAGCAATAAATGCGTCTCCATCTACATTAGGAGAAGCATCAGTATTACAGCCAGTACAATCAAAATCACAAAAGGGATCAGATGTAAGTGGGCAGTTTGCAGGAAAACCTGAAGTGCTGTGCGTAATACCCGCGATATATATTCGGTCATTCTGGAATGTTGTTATTGCCATTCCCATATCTCCTCGCTTAGGCTGAAAGCCTAAAGGAGTAGTTCCTTGGCCTCCGAAGAATGAACTATGGGCGAGACTCATATCCGAGGCATTAAACATTGTAATAAATGCATCACTAGCGAGAGGTGCGCCAGTATTTACATCTCCATGCTCTGATTGATAATATATACCGATACCTCCATCCGAATTTGGAAATAGGGCACTTCTCGTTGTTCCGGTAAGGAAAATATCGCCAGAATCGCTTACAGCAATCCTGGCAGGTTTCCAGGGGTAAAACTCTACTTTATTATCTCCTGGACCTCCAATCAAGGTAGACCAATTGAGACTGTCATTGGTTAAAAATTTAGCGACAAACAGATTATAGTCACCAGAACCACCAGAAAATGTATTAAAATGTGCGGAGCCATTCGCGCACAATGGAAATCCACCCGTAGTTGGCGGTGCACAACTTAAACTGGAAGTAGTGGTAAATGTAAATCCAGTTACAAATACTTCACCCTGAGAATTCGTAGCAACAGCCGAAGCACCCCCTTTCCCATTTCCCGCAAACATGGTGGACCATTTCAATTCCATCGTCTTCTTATCAAATTTTGCAATAAAAGGGTTAAGCTGAGTTCCCACAGGAGACGGTTGGCTATAGCCCCCGTTATCACATCCGGGGAAATCACCATTTGACTGAACGAGACAATCAAAGGCAACAGAGTCAGTATTGGTTTCTCCTACTACAATTAAAGACCCTGTCAGATTGTCAACGGTGATGTCATAGATAAAATCATCCCCACTATTGCCCGTGTTGTTTCCTCCAAAATAAGTGCTGTGCTCTAGCTGGTTTAATTGATCAAATTTTGCAATAAAGCCATCCGTAGGCACGGAACTGCCTCCTGCATGAAAACCTTGATAGTATGCACTACCGCCCTTATCGCATAACGGAAATCCACGATTTGATGGTGCTGCGCAAGCGGAAGTAGAAACGGAATCTGATATTATCATCTTACGCGTATGGCCACCTACGAATAGAAATCCATTGTCGTCATGAGCCATACTCATTATGTAAGTTGTTGTGTCTCCGAAAAATGTAGACCATTCTAACAGACCTTTCCCATCGCCCAGACGAGTTATGAATCCAGTATGAAAATTTTGATTTGTTCCAAATACATTTTGGACAAACCCAGTACCTTGAATAGGATAACCACTACTTCTGGTAGCCCCAGCAAGATATACGGAGTTTACAACTGGTGAATGACTAATGGCCCACCCGTTATCCTCAGAAACGCCCCCTAAATATGTTGTCCACTCTTGTCCATATCCAGCGTTGAATTTAGCCACAAATACATCATTAAGTAGGAACAGCGCCTGTGTTGTGTCATAAGCCCCTGGTGTTACAGGGAAGGTAGAGGAGCTACTTTTAGTCGTTCCAACCATATATACATTTCCTGCGGCATCTGTAGAAAGATCATATGCTGCATCATCATTATCTCCACCAAAATAGGTGACCCATTCCGCTGGGCTTCCGGTTGCACCTAGCTTATGTCCTTTATCAATTTGAATAATCAAAGGCATATTTTGAGCATAATTCCTAATATCTAATTTCACCTGATTCGGATTTAGAGATCCAACCTTTTCAAAGTCAGCCTGCCAGGGCATAGGAACAACATTGCCAGCAGAATTAATTTGGTACGCGTGTCCGGCTTCAAATGCAACATCGCCTAAAGTTGTTGGGACACGCAAGCCTCCAGCACCAGTTACATCTACCGAGGTTCCGCCATCAAAACTCATTACTATATTATTCGCATCACCTCCGGGATGAACTATAAAATATATTTTCATTCCTTCTGAGTTGCTGTAATACTGCATATCTATGTCGGGATAGACTTCATTACAAACAACCTTGGTGTATCCCTTCATTTTAGCAATTCCAGTTGGAACATGTTCAAGATAAAAATTGGAGTGGCCAGATACTTTGCCCGTCTTAAATGCTCGTACTCCAACGTTTGCACCAATTAAGCTCATATCTACCCTATGCATAAAAATTGAGGGTGAATCTGCTTTGGTGAAGACATACGATAAGTTGTTATCAGTTATATATGCATTCGGTATTGCCCCTGTCGTATACGAGTGTATATCCCTTCTAGGGTTTCCGTCATTATCAACAATCTGTCCTTTGTTAGTATAATAGGTGTGATTCGTGGTAGGAACTTCCTGTATTCCTAAATTAACCAACGCAAAGTCAAGGGGTTGAAATATATCTATAGCTTGTACACACAAATCAAATTCCGCTGATGGTGGCCCTGTGGCAACACATCTTGGACAAGCAGCAGCACCCTCTCTTCGCGCCCTTAAATAATAGGTATCTCCAACGGTTAACCCTGATGCATCTATTATCAGTTCTTCAGCTATGTCAATAAAGGGTAGCTCATCTTCTTCAATTAAATTCAGGTTAGAGCATGTTCCATCAAATAGGCTGAGGTTGTGGATGTGGGAAGAGGAAAAGTCACCAAAATCTGCACCGACCAATGATATTTGTGCGTATGGAGTTGTTGCACTAAATGAAAACCAAATATCGGTAGTTGTTGTAATATATGCTGTATAGGCGCAAGGGTCGTCTGCGGTTTCAGGTATCGCATCGTTACAAGTTAATCCGGTCTGGGCAAAGGATAGTGTACAGCAAGTAGCTGCTATCAGCGTAAGTGTTATTTTTTTCATCGTGATTGGGGTTTGGAGGCCTCGTCGTGCCGTAGCGACACGAAGGCATGGTTAATACAAAGTAAGTAATTGTTTTCAAAATAAAATACCGTATAAATACGTGTTTTGATCATTTGCAAAACTTGACAATGCCGAATAAAAAAAGGGCATGAACCTCTGCATACATCTCAGCTAACTAAGGTACCGCTAAGCACCTACATAACACCGAAACAGCTATAAGGAACACACCCCGAAGGGTGCGCTTCCAAACCATTTCTCGTTATGTATAAAAATTAGCGGTTTTTAGTTAGAGAAATCTTAGTAACGCAATACCTTATAAGAAATAAAGAACGTATGTATCGGCCTACCATTTGGGCGAGCTTTACACTTTCAAATATAGCTAATTCTTGAAAACAAAAAAACCCTCGTTACAAGGGGTTCTCTGCGGATTAACTATGAAAGAATCACAGGAAAATGTTATTCGGGAGTTTCCAATTGTTGAAGTTCTCCTTTGGGTAGCTCTATAATCCTATCTAGAGCTATATCCAATTCATTGGTTCGGCCTTCCTCCATCTGCACTTCGGCTATCTCTTTGCTTTTATAGCCTTTTGCACCTGCGCTTATGGAGTAGGTTCCAGGCCTCACCTTTTTAAAGTGGTACATACCGTCATTATTAGATTTACGGTTTGTTTCAAGTTCTGGTATTTCAACCGTTGCCTTTACAATCCTGTCACCAGTACCACTGTCCGTAATCTTACCTTTCAGTCCGGTAGATGATCCGCCCATGTCCAGAATCTTTCGTGAACTGGCGTATTGGGTTGTAAACTCAGGATTACTTTGCGTGAACTGGTTCAGGAGTTTATCCAGCTTATTGTTTAACACATCATCTCCTTTATTAAAGAGATTCTCCAATTCAGCGGTCGCAGTTGACCTGTCGGTTATGGCATTTCTCGGACTTGCAACAATGGCTTCGTAATCATCAATCTTGCCTTGCAGGTCTGTGAGTTCTGCGGCTGCAATACCATAGTCTCCGAGATTGGCAACTACTGTGTTTGCCTCGTCATGGATGAGT
>NVRZ01000195.1 GCA_002401055.1 Bacteroidota bacterium | reverse complement strand
GAATATCAATAGATTACGCACTTACGAACATCGGGCAAAGCGTAGGATTACTATCCAACGTTTTCTCGTTCAAAGTAGACATAAACAAAGAGGCTAAATCAAGCTAGGTGAAAGAGTTCATTAAAATATTCGCACTTGTTTGTTTACCGTTTCTCTCTTTTAGTCAACCTACCTATACGAACGATTGGATAGATTACGGCCAGAGATATTATAAAATATCGGTTACCTCGGACGGTCTTTATCGAGTGGATAGAAACCTAATGCTTCTCTCGGGCATAAGTATTGTAAACCCAGATAATTATCAAATATTTTACAAGGGAAAGGAAATACCAATTTATGTGCACGGCGATGGTGATGGCTCTTTTGACGCTGGAGATTACATAGAATTTTATGGGGAGAGAAATACCGGATGGTTAGACACAACACATTTTGTGAATCCAAACTGGCATGGGAATCCTGATGTTAGCTTTTATACAGATACCTCTATTTACTTTCTCACTTGGAACACCACAGGGACCGGCAAAAGACTAACAGCCGCAAATGCAACGGGCATTCTAAGCTTTAATCCTTCAAGCTACTATAAGAAAAAAGTTAGGAACAACTATACAGCTTCCTACTATGGCGGAAAGTATACCCTACAGGGTGAGGCAATATACCACCCTGCTTTTACGGAGGGGCAAGGGCTGTTCTCCCTGCCTTTTACAGATGCATCTGTTAGCTATTCAATCAACACGCCCAACGTTTTTACCAGTGGGCCCTCTTCAGAAGCTGAACTTGTCCTGGTAGGTGCCAATCTGAGTGGCCATTCGGTTCAAGTATCATTTGGAGATTATAGTTCCGTTAGAAATAATGCCGCCGTCAATGTTGAGAAGTTAAACTTTACTATTTCAACAACTTCACTAGGATCCTCAAGTTCTAACCTAACATTAAATGCCTTTGGAAGTTCTCCTGACCGAAATGCCCTTGCATATTTGGAGGTGATATATCCACATAATGTAAATCTTAATGGGGCGAGTACCGAGCGAATGATTGTTCCCGATGATATTGCTCAGGCAAAAACAAGATACGACCTAACCAACTTCACAGATACCAGTGCCATCGTATATGACCTGACCAATGGATTGCGAATTACAACCATAATCGGAACGACGCTGCAAGTGCTGATACCTAACTCTGGTGGAGACAAAATTTGTTATCTATCAGCCGAGAGTTCGATTAGCTCAATTTCCTCTCTTACTTTGGTAGGATCAACTGGTTACTTCACCAGGCATACCAAATTTCCCAGAGACTCAGCATACGTCATAATTAGCCACAGCAGTTTATGGACCAATGCCAAAGAATACGCGTATTATAGAGGGGGTATATTGGGGGGGTCACATGATACACTTCTCCTAGATATTGATGAGCTCTATGATCAATTTGCTTTTGGGGCAAAAAAACACCCAATGGCCATCAGAGGTTTTTTTGCGTACGCTATCGATAGTTTTAGCTCGCCTCCAAAATTTCTTTTACTTCTCGGTAAATCAATAACTTATAGATATAGTCGGTCAGGAATTAATTATTCCAATAACCTGGTTCCAACATACGGATGGCCCCCATCTGATAATTTACTTACGGCTGGATTGGGAACATCCGAAATTGATCCGGCGATTGCAACGGGCCGAATTGCAGCAAAATCCAATGAAGAAATTGAGTGGTACCTGAACAAAATAGAAGAGCACGATTTGAATCCTGCACTCTATCCGATTAACCCAGCTAAGCAGATTTTAAGTGAACGGAATTGGATGAAACAGATACTGCACTTTGGGGGAGGAAGCAATGACAATGAACAGAGCAATTTCAGAAACTATTTAAAAGGATATGAGAAAACCATAGAGGATACCCTTTTTGGAGGTTACGTACACAAGGTTTTTAAGAATTCACCAGATCCTATTCAGAACACAATCTCTGACTCAATTACCAAACTTATTAATGATGGTGTATCGATCATGACATTTTTCGGACATGCATCAGGAAGCGGATTTGACCAGAACATCGACTACCCAGATTTTTATACCAATACAAATGGCCGATACCCACTTCTAATCGCAAATTCCTGCCTGGTTGGTGATATTCATAAGCCAGTGTCTTCTACCACTTTGAGCAATAGTGAAGAATGGGTATTGCATAAGAAAGGCGTTATCGGATTTTTGGCATCAGTATCCTATGGGCTGCCTGTTCCATTAGATAAGTACACTTCTGAATTGTACAAAAACTTTAGTAACAAAAATTATGGAAAAGGAATTGGGGTGATAATACAGGAAACCATAAAAGCTATTCAGATTCAGACAAGTGTACATATAACCTGCCTGGAAATGACCTTGCACGGTGACCCTGCAATGGTTTTAAATCCTCATCGTGATCCGGATTACACCATTACCTACAACGATGTTTATACGACGCCAACGAATGTAACTTCAGAATTGGATTCTTTTGATTTGCATCTTATTATATCAAATATTGGCAGAGCAACAAATCAAAGTATCGGTATAACAGTAAGAAGAAGATATCCATCAGCGGAAACCCAGGTTGCCGACCCTGATCCAGTTGTTATGACAGTACCATATATCCCCTATAAGGATACAATTACTTTCAGGTTTCCAGTATCCTCTCCTGAAGGTGTTGGCATTAACCGCTTCGATATACGTATTGATCCCTCCTTATTAATCGATGAAATATCAGACAAAAATAATGATCTGCTTAATTTTCCTATCCCAATAAACGCCCAAGACCTGATTCCCATTTATCCATATGAATATTCCGTAATACCCGAACAATTAGTGACGCTAAAGGCATCTACGGGTAATGCATTTGCCAAAACCGAGAACTACAAATTTGAATTGGATACAACAGATTTGTTCATTTCTCCTTTGGCGAGCACTGTAATAACCCATTCAGGTGGAGTGGTTGAATGGGACCCCGCTTTTGACCCGTCACTTAATGCTGCTTTGAGCATCCCCGCTAATAGCGATACGCTAGAATATTTTTGGAGAACAAGACGTGATTCAACAACTTTCGCGGACAGTAATCACATTTGGAGAGAGAGCAGTTTTCAGTTTATTGAAGAGAAGAAGGGATGGGGTCAATCGCATTTTTTTCAATTTAAAAAAGATGCA
This sequence comes from Bacteroidota bacterium, assembly GCA_002401055.1. Taxonomy (GTDB): domain Bacteria; phylum Bacteroidota; class Bacteroidia; order NORP154; family NORP154; genus NORP154. The sequence goes on along the minus strand of NVRZ01000195.1, from coordinate 3,235 downwards.
TTCAACTTAATTGACTACAACAGAACAAATAGAACATTTGATTTTGTTAATTCGCCCAAGCAATTGCATTGCACTGTTATTGGAAATGCCTGGAATGATAATCAGTATTCTGCTACAGAATATAAGATAGATGGTACAGGATTGATGTCCAGTAGTTGCGGGGCAAAGGATGCAATTATTGTAGTGGTAATTGACCCTGTAAGTTTACAACCATGGAATACTCAGGATTATAACTTCGGACAAATTAATAATCCTGGTTATGGAGTAATTCCACATTACAATGCCTTTGTTTTCAGAAGTGAGCCTCAAAATAGTGGGTTTCGAGCCAACCTTGCTAATATGTTAAACAGTATTCCAGACAGTAACTACATTCTGATATACACTTTTATGAAGATGAACTTCAAGGAGTGGGAAGACACCTTATTCAATGCATTTCAGACACTTGGTAGTATAATGATTGTTGACAGCGTGAACAGTCCGGCTAATAACGCCCCTTATATTCTATTTATAAAAAAGGGTGACCTAAGTACTCTGCAGGAGGATTCAGGTAACGCCTATGACACTCTTAACCTTTACGCAAACATCAAAACCAATTACGATTTCGGATATTTTTCATCCACAATCGTGGGGCCTTCTACAAATTGGGGTTCAATACATTGGAAAGTGGATCAAGTTGAGCCAAATGATAATGTGCGACTTGAAGTAACCGGTATTGATTTTCAGGGTAATGAAACCATCATAACTCAATTAGCTAATTTGCCTCCCGATTCTACCGATATCTACAACTTGAACAGTATAATTCCTGCCGCTACATATCCACAACTACGACTGAAGGCTTTTATCAAAGATTCCCTGTTAAAAACACCGGCCCAATTGAAGAACTGGTACGTTCTTTTTGATGGCGTTCCAGAAGCTGCAATAAATCCATCTATTTACTATTCTTTTGAGTCAGATACATTGGAGGAAGGAGAGATGGTCAAGTTAAACGTCGTAGTAAATAATGTGAGCGAATATGATATGGATAGCCTTTTAATTTCCTATTGGATAGTCGATCAGGCTAGAAGTATTCGAAGCATGAGCTCACAGCGTTACAAGCCACTTCTTAAATCTCCTGATTCAATAATGGCTAGCATTACATATTCAACCTCTGGGTTCGCAGGAATAAATAGCATTTGGATTGAAGCGAATCCTGCCGACTCCACTGGCGTTTACGACCAGTTGGAGCAGTATCATTTTAACAACATTGCTGAATTATCATTTTTTGTAAAAGGAGACAAAACAAATCCACTGCTAGATGTCACCTTCGATGGAGTTCACATCCTTGATAGAGATATAGTGTCTGCCAAACCTCAAATTGTAATTCAACTCAACGATGAGAATCGGTATCTGGCACTTAACAATGATTCTGTTCTGCAAGTGTATATCAAACGACGGGGTGACTCGGGTAGCGATAATCTCATCCCCTATGACAATAATATTCTAACATTTATCCCTGCCAAATTACCAGCTAATAAAGCGCAAATTCTGTACAACCCAGAGAAATTTGAAGATGGGATATATGAACTGAGAATTCAGGCAAAAGATATGTCGCAAAACTCTTCTGGTGATTTGGATTATAGTATTTCATTTGAAGTAATTAATAAACCAACGATTACCGAAATATTTAATTATCCCAACCCCTTCTCCACCTCTACCAGGTTTGTATTTACCCTTACGGGTTCAGAAGTACCTCAAGATTTTCGAATTAGAATCTTCACTATTACAGGTAGAGTTGTCAAAGAAATATTCTCGGACGAGCTAGGTACCATACACATTGGAAATAACCTTACGGAATACGCCTGGGATGGTACGGATCAGTACGGAGATCGGCTGGCCAATGGTGTTTATCTGTATACGGTGGATGTTAAACTCAATGGACAGGATTTGGAAAAACGCGAAACAGCTGCTGACAAGTTCATCCACAAGGGCTTTGGAAAGATGTACTTGATGCGCTAATTGAATATTGGTTATTTTTCGAGTGCTTAATCTTGTAACGTAAGCATCATGCGGCATAAGCCCTCCTTGATTATTTTTTCGCTTTTCTTTACTCTTCTAACCTTCTCTGTCTGTCAGAATTCCTTTTTCTGGGATACCATACATCAAGCTTCAACTCATGCACATTGGTACTTCGAAACTAATTTTAGTCAGCTGATTTTCCCTGATAGCGGCAACCCCCCCTTATTCGGAATTTATCTTGCTCTAATCTGGAAGATATTCGGCAAGAGTCTGCTTGTTAGCCATTTTGCCATGTTACCTTTGTTGATTGGGATTGTATTTCAGCTTCACAGATTGGTGGTTCGTTTCTTCAATACTTCCAGGCTTTGGCAAGCGGGAGTAATGCTTGTGGTAATGGTTGAGGCTACCTTCTTGGGGCAAAGTGTACTTGTTAGTCCTGATATTGCCTTGCTGTTTCTGTACTTACTTTGTCTAAATGAAGTGCTTGGCAGAAGAAAACTTCTTCTGATTCTCGCACTAATTGGATTGGCAAGTATGCGTCTTAGAGGGTCGATGGCCTTTTTGGCAATATTTATTATTGATATACTTCTGAACACTTTAGAATTTGATAAATCCCGAATATTGAAATACAATAATTGGCGTGATGTTCTAAAAACACTTGTAAAAGTCTCAAAACCATATTTACCAGCAGTACTAATTTTATCAACATGGTATATCTATCACTACATGGAAACAGGATGGATGATTTACCATGAAAATTCTTCCTGGAAGGGATCTTTCACACGAAATACTGACTTAAATGAATATATGCACAGTATTAAAATGCTAATCTGGCTCTTTGTTGATTATGGCAAATTCACTTTATGGATTTCCTTAGGCGTTATTCTCTTATTAAGATTTAGAAAAAAACTTGCTCTCGATTCAAATGCAATCTGGTTGTTAATTTTTACGCTGATACCATTTTTAATAATAAGCCCCACAAAATTATTTTTTGTAGGGCTAATGGGCTCAAGGTATTACTTACCAGTATTCGTCTTTTTTAGTCTGTTTACGCTATACCTGATCGTTAATTTGAGGAGTACTATTTTGAAATATACTCTTTATAGTGTCCTTGTTATAAGTCTTTTTACCGGAAATCTTTGGATTTATCCAGAACGAATATCACAAAATTGGGACAGCACTTTGGCCCATCTACCCTACTACTCGCTTAGGCAGAAGATGATTAATTATATTGATGAGG
>NVRZ01000194.1 GCA_002401055.1 Bacteroidota bacterium | reverse complement strand
AAGCTCTGAATAAACAAGAGCAATCTCATAATGCGCATAAGGATAGTAAGGCAATATAGCGAGGCACTTCTTCAGATATTGTTCCGCCTCATCATAATCCTTGTTCAATCTATAGCATCGGCCAAGATCATATTTATAAGTTGCGTCGGTGGGCAAGATCTTAATTTGCTCTTTCAATTTAGAGATAGCCTCCGCGTATTCACCCTTTAATTCATCCACATAGGCATTTAAACTGTTCATCTCCTCAACATCTACGAATGGCATTTCCCCTGTATTATAAGCTTTCTCGAATGCCGCCAGAGCAATACCTGCATTTTCCCCGTCTTCCAAGTTAAGGTATATGCCATAATATCCTATCGGAATTAATCCGTCATATGGTGCCTGCATTTCTTCCGCTATCTTTTCTATTATTTTGAATGCCTCATCCTTTTTACCCGCTTTGACATATGTACCTAAATTAGATAGTTGAGATGCAAATAATTGCATCCTCGGAGCGCCTATTTCCATCTGCTCAAATTTCAAATTCAAATTCTTAAGAGATTTATTCATTTCACCCTTCAATTTGTAAAGGGACATTAGCTTGATGTACACTTTTCCTTTATCTCTAGGTGTTTTGCAAATATCAAGTGCCTCATCATACAGTCTAAACGCTTCTTTAAAGTTTCCCGATATAGATTCAATATTCGCCAGTCCCACTAGAATCGATACACTTTCGGATTTTATGGCCAGAGCTTTTTCGTACCAAGCTTTTGCATTAGCAAGATCACCCTGGATTTTGTACAAATCACCAATAGACGTAAATGAGTGGGTTTCATCAGGAAATATTTCTGCATATCGTTTGAAGGAGTTTAATGCTTCCTCATACATACCCATTTCCCGATAGGATTTTCCAATCCAAAGAACGCACCAATACTCTCCGGGATCAATTCCCAGGATTTGTTTGTACATCTCAATTACATTCTGATATTGACTTTTGCCCCAATAGTAATCAGCAAGATGATCCAAGGGGTCTGTATCATCCGGGTATAAATCAGCCCACATTTTTAACACCGTCAATTGTTTTTTGGCATTTCCTTTTAGCGCATGGTATTTTGCTTTTATAGGATATTGCTCGCTCTCCGGGAACTTGTATAGGTATTTCATCATCAACTCCTGCGTCTTTGCTCTTTTTTCGCTCATATTTGCCATTAAATAGAGTTCGCTTAAGTGAGGATATACATACGCAAAAGTAGGGTCCTCTTCAGCCGCTTTTTCTAATTGATCAATACACTGTTGATAGTTATCATCAAATATCATCGCATTAAAACCATCCATCGCTAACTCAAAGGCATATGCCGAGGTTGTGGTTATTTCAACAACAGGTAGGTCAGCCATTTCTTCAATGTGCCACACGGGTATATCGAGGTCCAATTTAATTTGAACAGAAATCTGATCTACCAAGTCAAAGATATCCTTGCCCACAAAACTATTTTCTGCAAGTAATTTGGTTCGCCTGGTCTCATAGAGGTAGGTTTGTACAGTGAATTCACCATTCTCTTGAAAGAATTCACCAGTTACGAAATATTCGTAATGGTCTTCATCTGCAAGCTTTTTTTGTAATGTAACTGGCATTCCAATACCTCTTTCAAATCCAGCTTCCTTCATTTCTGAAGTGTATCCATAAGGCAGGTTAATATCCAGAAACAGATCCTGAGTCAAATCCAGATCTATCATGGCCGCCAGACCATACTGCATCCAATCTAATTTCGTATCACCACTTTTATTCGTGATAAAAAATATCATGGCCTCTTTGCGAAACTTACTCTTCGGAATTATTCGCTCAATTTTTTTCCCATCCTCATCTTCTACAGTTATGGTGGTCGTGGTGGCACCCAGCTCTTTATCGCTGAAGAGAACAAACAGAAACAGAAGTGTTACAATAAAATTTACTGGTACACTGATTTTGCCCACTTTGTTCCATTTGCTCTTGCTTTCAAAGTATGCAACGATAAGAACAGAAGGAATCATTGATAACAAGGTGACGATGCTTACATCAATAAGATTTCGAGAGAGCATATAGTGATTAACAATAAAACCTACAAACTCAATTACGCCATATCCTCCCACCAGGTAGATTCCTAAGATGCGAAGTGTGCTTTTATTTAAGATAGATCTCATACTCGAACAAGAAACTACTGTCGAAAGTTACTCATAACATCTACCAAGACCTGAACGCTTTCCAGCGGCAGAGCATTGTACATGGACGCTCGAAATCCTCCAACTGAACGATGACCCTTTAAACCGTTAATCCTCGCATCCGACAGTGCCTGATTGAATGCATCATTCATCGACTCATCTTCCAAAACAAACGTGGCATTCATGGTAGAGCGATCCTCCTCAGCAACAATCCCTCTAAACAATGGATTACGATCTATTTCCCCATAGATAAGCTCAGCTTTGGCATTATTCACCTTTTGAATGGCTTCAACTCCTCCAACATCTTTTAGCCACTCGAGGGTTAACATAGAAACGTACACCGCAAAAACCGGAGGTGTATTGTACATTGATTCCTTCTTAATATGGATTTGGTAATTCAACATAGAAGGGATTGCACGTCCAACTTTTCCAAGAATTTCATCCTTAATGATTACCATAGTCGCTCCAGCAGGACCCATGTTCTTTTGCGCACCAGCGTAAATTAAACCGAAATCTGAAACATTGATTTTCCGGCTAAAAATATCAGATGACATATCACATACCAAGGTTACAGGACACTCAGGAAACTCCTTGACCTGTGTACCGAAAATCGTGTTGTTAGAGGTGATATGTAGATAATCAGCGTCAAGCGGGATAGAATACCCTTTTGGAATGTAATTGAAGTTTTTATCCTCAGATGATGCAAGGACTTTTACCGTCCCCAAGATTTCTGCTTCCTTAATCGCTTTGCTTGCCCAGGTACCGGTATTCAAGTATGCCCCTGTTCCATTTTCGGTGAGTAAATTATATGCAACCATTAAAAATTGAGTACTTGCCCCTCCTTGTAAGAAAATAACAGAATATCCTTCAGGAACATTCAACAGCTCCTTCACTAAACTTGTGGCCCAGTCCATTACCTCTACAAAGTCCTTGCTCCTGTGAGATATTTCAATCAGTGAAAGATCGAGGTTGTTAAAATTAATTACAGCTTCGGACGCTTTGGTTAATACTTCCTTTGGCAGGATACAGGGACCCGCACTAAAATTGTGCACTTTACTCATGATTGTCTTTGATTAGGGGATACAAAATTGCAAATAATATTATTTAATTTCTTCTGGCTCATTATATTTTTCGCCTACCATAGATTTATCGTTCTTGGCATCATAATCCATTTCTAAGCGCCATTTACCCTTCCTGAATCTATATGCATCATAGCTTCCATCGGGTGCCATGAATTCTGGTTTCCCTTTCAAGGAGGCATCTTGCGCAGAGAGATGATCTACAATAATTCTTTTCCCTTTGGCGTAATACTTAACCGACATCACAGCCATCTTTCTGTATTCGAAAATTAGTCTGCTTTGATAAATGTCTTTTGCTTCAAATATCGCCAGCCCAAATTTTGGCACTCCACCAGCTGAAAAGTGCAGCACATCAACTATTTTCTTGGTTGTAACTCTGTCATTTCCATCCCAGCCAAGAAGGGTGTATACCCGCCTGCCCTTAGTCTTAATAGGTACAAGTTCATAGTATAGCGCTCCATACCAATTCTTAATATTTAGTGTGGTCATTTCAGGTTGAGGCAATTTATCTTGAATGGATTCGATCAGGAAAAGTTTAGAGGCTTTCTTTTTAGAGGGAGCAGTTTGTATTATCACATAATATCTATATGTCCCATCATTAATGGGGCGATTCCAATTAAACATTCTAAAACTCTTGTCCTTCGGCTCCAGAATTGCGATCGTCCTTAGCGAATTAAATGGGTGCGAATATGACCCGTCCTGCTCAAGAGTTCGTACGATCATTTTCAAAAAAGAATCATTAGCGGATTGCTTTTCATCATCTGTCTTCCCATGTAAAATACCCGGCGCTATCTTTGCAAGGCTATCTTCAACAAGAGAAAAATCAACTCGCGACTGTGCCTGCACGAAAGCGCTCATAGTCAGCAGTAGAATATATAGTGTCGGTGTCTTCATTATAGATTAGAACGAAATATTTCAAAAGATCATATAAAAAAACCCCGCTCTCTAAACTCAGATACGGGGTTTTTAGAAAGTTAATTCGTTTTACAGATGCATTGAGTCCTTTTTTGACAACAATTGCTCATCTGATTCCCGATGATCTGGATCATCCACACAGCAATCAACAGGACAAACAGCAGCACATTGAGGCTCATCGTGAAAACCCTTGCATTCCGTACACTTATCAGGAACTATATAGTATAAATCGTTGCCATCAGCACCAAATGCACCACCGGTTACTGGATCCTGAGTGTCTCCAGCATCAACTGTAACATTCGTACTCTTGCCGGTATAATCTCCTTTTAAGCTGGTGCCATCTGCAAACCTCCATTCAGCCCCACCTTCATAAATCGCGTTATTGGGACACTCCGGTTCGCAAGCACCGCAATTAATACATTCGTCGGTTATAATTATAGACATGTGTTTTTCTTTAAGTTGTAATTTCGTATACCTGTAGCAAATATAATTATTTTGCCTATTTCCCATTCAAAATATTTAAAGACTTATTAAGTGAAAATAGAACAACGAGCAGCGGCATTTATTGAGTTAGGAATACAATTGAAATCTATTTCCAAGGAAGAGAAGACAATCTCTGAAGAAGCCTCTACTTTGATGGATACGATTGAGAATGCAAAAAACTTAAATGGTTGGTTTACCAGAGCAAATATTCTTCATGCTATCCGTGGGATTGCCGATTCACTGGAAAAAGAAAAGTTTAATCTTTGGTTAAAGCCTTATCAAGATAAATTAAATCAAGACTACCCTAAAAGGATCTGCGTGCTAATGGCAGGTAACATTCCTCTAGTAGGTTTTCATGATATGCTATGTGTACTTATATCTGGACATCATTTTGTGGGTAAAACATCTTCAAAAGATGGATCTCTCACAAATGCTGTTGCCCAGCTAATTATAAATATCGAACCAGAATTCAGGAGCAAAATAGAGTTTGAACAAAATTCCTTTTCGTCCATTGATGCGATTATTGCAACAGGAAGCAACAATGCGTCGGGCTACATTAAATACTACTTTGATAAGTACCCCAACCTGATTCGTGAAAACAGAAATTCTGTAGCAATCCTGACGGGAAAGGAATCAAAAGAAGAACTTGAATTGCTTGGAGAAGATATTTTTAGATACTTCGGACTGGGCTGTAGAAACGTATCTAAGATTTACGTACCTAAGAATTATGACTTTGACAATTTATTCAAGGGGATTTTCAAATATTCAGCCATTGTTGAAAACAACAAATACGCAAACAACTACGATTACAACAAGGCTATACTGTTATTAGACAAGGCCGAATTACTAGATAATGGCTTCATCTTATTAAAAGAGGACCAGCAAATTGCATCCCCTGTGGGCACCCTGCATTACGAATACTATGATTCGATTGAAAAGTTGTCCGAAAAGCTAGTTCGATCTGATGCAGATCAAATTCAGTGTGTGGTATCAATTGACAGTACAATTCCCAAATCGATTCCATTAGGCTCTAGCCAAGCTCCTGAATTATGGGAGTATGCCGATGGAATTGATACACTTGAGTTTTTAAATACTTTGTCCAATAATTAAGGATAGTAGTATAAAGTCGTATTTCCACTATGTAAGCGCTTTTGTGACAAGTTATTTTGAAATTGAGAAAATTCGTGCTAAATTTCATGTAACAAACTAGAATGATGGACAACACCCCCTTGGTTTACATCTTCAAGTGCCTCACCATACTATTGCTGGCATGCTTTCCATATTACAGCCACTCTCAACATTTTTGGACGGAAGATTTTGGAACGGCCTGTTCGCAACACAACTCTGCAAATGGATTTGTAGGCACAAACGGGACCTGGTCGGTTGCGACAACCGGATCTAATGGAACAGAAGGAAGTGAATGGTACGTAAGTGCAGCAGAAGCTGGAATGGGAGTTGGTAACTGTGGAGATGGTTGTTTATCGAATAGCGCATTACTAAATCGCACATTACATGTAAGCGCCGGCCAAGGTTGGGTTGGTGATCTGGGAGCTGCTTATGAAATAGGTGGTTTTTGCGGCATTGTTATTTGTATTGAAGCAAATATCAGAGCAGAAACTCCCCTTATTGATTGCTCTGGAAAAGATTCCATTACACTTTGTTTTAGTTACATGGAAAATGGACAAGGAACCATAGATGACGCCACACTTTGGTATAACGATGGATCAACCTGGGCTCAAATAGATACCTTAGCG
>NVRZ01000193.1 GCA_002401055.1 Bacteroidota bacterium | reverse complement strand
CAAAGATTCTTCATTTCTATAGGACAAGCCAAGCCATAAGAGTTTTTTATAAGTAAGCTTTGCATTGATGTCGACCTGCACGGGCGCTTGAGCAATTGCTCTAAGTAATATGGATGGCTCGATTGTAAAGTTGTCATTGATTTTGAATTTATAACCTCCACCAGATAAAAAGTAATGTCTCACCAACTGATTCAGTTTTGAACTATCTGCTAATTCGTTAAATCCAAGCCGGCTTTGAATTAATTGAGGCATGGAGAATCCTATATAGAGCTTGTCCGAATAATAGTACAAACCAAAGGAAGCATCCGGTACCATGGTCTTCTCCTTTTCTCCTTGAACGGCACTATCATTTGGGTCAGCGAGTTTAATACTGCTCTTATCTACGGAATGTTGGTAGAACATTCCCGAGAGCCCGACGCTTATTTTGCCAGCTTTATTTAGATCAAAATGGTAGGCATAGGTTAGCTGAATTCCAGTTTTGCTGAGTAATCCTGTGTTGTCATTAAATACAAGTGCTCCCAGGCCTGTTTTCTCGTTTACTGAACCGTGAATACTGAGCACTTGGGTGGAGGGCGCATCTTTAAAACCTAACCACTGGTTTCTTATGGACAGGGACAAAATAGTGCTCTTTTCACTACCGGCCACCGCAGGGTTGATTGCATACTGATTAAACATGTACTGGCTAAAGTAAGGCAACTGCTGACCGTAGCCGAAATTGGCACGGGTCGCTACGATAAGTAACAATAAAACTATCCTCTTCATCGTATGATCATTTCATGATAGTTATAGTACCTGTGAATGATTCTCCTTCACCCAGCGTAATGATGTAGTAATAATCTGCCATGGGCAGCTCCTTGCCTTTGTAATCACCCTCCCACGGTGAGGTGTAGCCGCGAGAACTGAAAATCAATGACCCCCAACGATTGTAAACTTCAACCACAATCTCAGGATAGCGCTCAGTACCACTAATTTCCCAATTGTCGTTTACTCCGTCATCATTGGGTGTAAATGTATTTGGAATATCGACCAAGCAGGAGAGTATATCATTGACGATTTCGATGGTTTCAATTAATACGCATCCATCTCCGTCAGTAATACTAACTGAATACACCCCAGCGGATAGTTCTGCTGCAATTGCACTTGTTCGACTATTGGGATCGTCCCATATATAAATGAATGGTGATAGGCCACCACTTGGTATTGCCGTGGTAGTTCCGTCTGCTTTTCCGCAATTTTCATTTGAAGCTTCCGCACTCAAGCCGAGGTCGCTTGTTGTGCTAAGAGTGACTGATGTAGTTTCAATACAATTGTTTGCATCTACAACAGTGACATTATAAGTACCTAATACAAGTTCAATAGCTGTGCTGGATGTTTGTGATTGGTTGTCATCCCACTGATAGCTGAAAGGTGCAGTTCCGCCAATAACACTAGTGTTGGCTGTTCCGTTGTTTCCTCCAAAACAAGTTACATCAAAACCAGTGGCTGTGATGGCCGGAGAACCGGATTGGGCGACGATAACTTCAATACTTTCCGAACATCCTAATGAGTCGGTTACAGTACAGTTGTAAGAACCTGCTGTTAGATTGTTCTCAACATTTATAGTACTACCGCTTTGCCACAAATAACTGTAAGGGGCTGTACCGCCACTAGATAAAACTATTGCTGTGCCGTTGGAATTATTACAAGTTGCCTCATTCGATACTGAATCTAACGAAAGTGAGAGTGGTTGGGAAATCGCAAAAGAATCGGATACGGTGCAGCCGCTGCTATCAGTTACCAAAACGATATAGCTTCCTTCACACATTCCAATTGCCGTTGCAGAATTTTGATTGGCTGTATCGGGATTCCATTGATAGCTGTAAGGAGTTGTTCCTCCATTAACCGTTATTGTGGCTGACCCATCACAACTACCGAAACATTTGGTATTTGAAGAGGATGTTACAAGACCGGTTAATGCTGATGGGGAAGATATGCTGACACTTTCAGTTGACGAGCATCCGTTAGCATCTGTCACCATCGCATTGTATGTCCCCTCTGCCAGTCCAGTTGCTATCGAGTCTGTTTGAAGACTAATATCATCCCATTGATAAGTAAAAGGTGCTGTGCCTCCGGATACTTCTATTGTTGCGCTTCCAGTATTATTTCCGGAACAAACAAGTTCGATAATATTGGTAATAGATATTGCAGGAGCACCAAGGTCACTAATGGTTACGTTTGCAACCTCTACGCAGCCTGCTGAATCAGTAACCGAGACAGAATAACCACCAGCTATTAATCCAACCGCTGTTGAAGTGGATTGTGTTCCAAGGTCGTCCCATAAGTAAGAGTAGGGTGTAATACCCCCTGAAACCAACACACTGGCTGTTCCATCAGAGATTCCACATGATGTCGGATTCGTACTTGAGCTCGATAATGTCATACCTATAGGCTCATCAACAGTAATATTTGACACCGTCAAGCATCCGTTGACATCACTGATAACAACACTGTATGCATTTGCACAGAGTCCAGTTGCAGAAGACGTGGTTTGAAACCCAGGATCATCCCATTGGTACAAAAAGGGTGGTGCACCACCACCGACATTAAGTGTAGCCAGGCCATCGCATGAACCGCAACCACTGGCATCGGTTATTGAGATTGTATTGCTAAGTACATTTGGTTCATCAATTGTCTGGGAAGCCGAGGCAGTGTCTCCCATAGCATCGGTGACCGTTACGGTCCATGTTCCTGCGGGTAGGTTTGCTGCAAATGCTGTGTTTTGAGCGCTCGGATCATCCCATTGATAGGTATAAGATGGAGTGCCTCCTGTTGCAAATGCCTGAATGAAACCCGTTGAGTCTCCATTGCAAGGAACGTCTTCACTTGAAATGATAGAAACGCTCAATTGTTGAGCGCCAGCAACACTTCCCATCAAGAGCAGGTAAAGCAATATGATTGAGCAATTAAGTTTTTGCATTTCAGAATTCTCTTCTCATTAGTATTCCCGGTATATAATAGACGTTATAGCGTGCTACTAAGGTTGTCCGGAATTAACGTGAAGTTTAAGAAGAAAGTTTTCGATTGAAACCGCCTAAAATAGAATCAATCAGAGATGATATACTTAATACCGATGCTCGCCCCAAATGATAGGTTGTTGGTTTTATTACCATCTACTCCTTTGTATATATTTATAAGTCCAGCTGATGCATTTAATCCCGCTGAGATAGCTAGTTTATTGCAGAGGTATGCATCATATTCTAATCCCAGATTGATTCCGAAATCGTAATCTAAATATTCATTTTCAATAATCAAAATCTCATCATTCTCTTCCCTATCAATAAGTTCAAGGCTTGCATAGTATGGCCCGGCAACGAAATTAAAGGAAGATGGAACTAAACCATTAAAGCACAAGCGATATAATTTTCTTTTGTACAAAATAGTTATCCTTGAGTAGTTCAGAATTACCTTATTCGTTATCCTCTTTTCATCGTCGTACAGTTCGTGCTTTTGTCCTTGCTGGCTGTTCATTATCAACTCCGCTTGAACTCCACTCTGATCTGAAATATTATATCCGGCAACAAATCCATAGCTGCTTTTAAACAATGCAACATTTTTTGTTTGGCTGGAAGATTTAAAGCCGTCATACGTATCGCCATTTAATGACCACAAATTGTTGTAGAAGTATGTTATTCCTGCATAAAAACCTTTTGGTAGGTATTCCTTTTCGGTTGAATAATATTCAGGAATCACACCACTCTTTCCAGTCAGTTCCCTAGGAATAACAGAACCCATTTCGCTATAGGTAATTTCCCCATTTAACACGGGCAGCATCGCAATCATACTTCTAGCTTCAACGACGTCAGCTAATATTTCTGGTTCTTTTATTTTACTATCCCAACCTAGAGTAGTGGCAATTTGCTGATGGTCCGTCGATTTAATCAAATGACTTGTTCCTACACCATATTGGGATGTCTTATTGGTCTCATTTTTAGAATAGGTAGGTGAAGAGGGTGGGCTAGAAACTTTAATTGAAGTGTTATTCTTTATTTCCTTCTTTTGACTTGGCACATGCAAAGGAGCATTAATTGAACTCTCAATAATGTTAGTAGAAGTTATCAGTTGTTTTGAATCACTAATGTTGGAAGTTATCTCATCTGTTTCGGAGGCGATATTGGTTAATACCAAGGTTCCAACAACACCAATCAATGCGACAACGCCAAGCCCGGCGTATTTAGCCCATCCAAAGGCCATCTTGCCCTGGTCGGCATCATCAAGCTTACTGGAAATTCCTTCCCACATATTATCAGGAGGGTTTCCTGATAAATTATCAAAAGATTTTTTATACCACTCTTTCAAGCTTTCTCCTTTCAAATTTTTGATACGTTTCTAATAATTCTCGGTCAATGTACTTGTCCAAGACTTTTCTTAAATGCTTCTTAGCCTTTGCCAATTGAGATTTAGATGTGCCTATCGATACTCCCAGGCGTTTGCCAATATCCTCATGCGTGTAATCCTCAACAAAGTATAAATTGAGCACCATCTTGTATCCCTCAGGTAATCGTTTTGTAATTTTTAAAAAGTCTTCATTATCCAGTGTCTTGTATGCTTCATTTCCTATATGCCACGAGTTGGATGTAATTAAATGATCAGCAAATTCTACAAAATCATTCTTATTCACTGAACTTCGATAAACATCGATGCAATTATTAACAAATACTCGTCTTACCCATCCCTCCAATGAACCACTACCATTGCATTTTTTTATATTTTGGAATACTTTAATAAAGCCTTCCTGTAACAGATCATTTGCGTCTTCAGTGGTCTTGGCATAACCTAAGCAAACACCATACATCTTTTTGGTGTACCTGCGGTACAACTGTTCCTGTGCACTTCGGTCGCCTTTAATGCAACCTTTCAATATTTCCTTTTCGCTTCTATTGAAAATTATCTTCATAAAAGTATCTTGAGCATTGTGAAGTTAGGAAAAATAACTTCTTGAAAAGCGACTTAGTGTAAAAGTATTCACAAATAATAGACGCTGTAATGCTCTAGTGGTTGCCTGATTAGGCAGCTTTCTTTTACTCAGATATTCATTATTTATTAATAATTACTTTTTTAACTATTGAAATGTGTTGCGTTTCAAGTTTGATAAAATAAATTCCATTGGAATATTCACTTAAGTCAATAACATAAGTTGAGTTTTGACCGTATCCCACGGATTGCCTGTAAATCATCTCTCCATGCACATTATAAAGCTGTATTTCTCCAGCACTGATATCAGATAAACTAACTTCTATGGAGATAAAATTATCAGCAGGATTAGGATAAACCTTAATTCCAGCCACCTTGTTAAGTTCGTATATTCCGATAAGAGTGCTCACTGAATCTGACGCAGTTACAGTACATCCATTCGCATCGGTCACCGTTACTAGATAATCTCCAGGGCACAAGCCTGCTGCCATCTGAGATGTTTGGCTGTTTGTGTCACTCCACGTATATGTATAACTTCCTGTTCCTCCTGAAGGCGTGGCGGTAATGTCACCATCACAGGACCCACCAGATGCGGGGTTTGCAGTTGTGGTTACCATTAAGGCAGCTGGCTCAACGACATCTATTGAGTCAGTTGTCAGGCAGCCATCTGCATCTGTAATAAGCACCGTATATGTGCCTTCACATAATCCAGCAGCGCTTGAATTGGTCGAAGTGCTAGGGTCATTCCATGAGTATATGTATGGAGTTGTTCCACCAGTTACTGTTGCCAAGACAGTGCCATCACATAGGCCGTTACAGGTAATATCTGTTGAGGACATAGCCACCGTCGGCGCCCCTGCATTGGCTATTGTTACCATTCCAATCTCAGAACATCCTTTTGAATCAGTTACAGTAACCGAATAATTCCCGGCAGCCAGTCCACCTTCAGATGAAAGATTTCCTCCACTTGACCATGCATAAGTGTACGAAGGAACTCCGCCAGTTACTGCAGCAGTTGCAGAACCATCGGCATTTCCGCAAGAGGCGTCAGTTGTTGATGTGCTAATTGAAATTGAAGAAGGTTGGAAAATAGTCAGTGACTCGATCGAAGATGTACCATCTGCATCCGTTACCGTTACTTCATATGATCCAACGCACAAACCAGTTGCGGTTGCCGTAGTTTGATTGGTTGGGTCATTCCATAGATAAGTGTAAGGTGTAGTTCCTCCACTTACACCAACCGTTGCCTCTCCATCGCATCCACCACCACATGTTACGTTAGTCGTTGAAGTAATAGAGGTGTTAAGATTGGAAGGCTCGCTGATCGTTACACTGGCGGTACCTGAACAGCCATTGCTATCTGTTACAATAACATTATAGGTTCCAGCACTGAGCCCAGTTGCAGTCATTGAAGCCTGAGAAAGTGGGTCATCCCACAAATAAGTATATGGAGTTACTCCTCCAGTAGCA
>NVRZ01000192.1 GCA_002401055.1 Bacteroidota bacterium | reverse complement strand
AGACTACAGCTTAAGTAAGCGAGAGTTTGAAACTGCACCTTCTGTATCAGGTCGGGTTGAAACAATAATTTGGAGTATGTGGAGAGCCACTACAACGCCAACGAAATCGAATATTGATAGCTATAACGTAGCCGCTGAAGAATTTGAGCCTCTGCTAGCGCAACTGAAATCTGTTATAAATAAGGTAGAAGATCTTGAAGTAAAACTTGAAAACTTCAAGGCTCCTTTCACACCAGGCAGAATCCCCGTATGGACGAAATAGAGAACCGTTAATTCAGGTGTTGTTTTTGCTCTGATAACCAGGAAACAGCCTCGCTCATTCTCTTAAAAAGCTTTGCCTCCCCAGGTGGCCTCGCAACTTTGATATAAAAGTTAGCCAGAAGTTTGATGGCTAAATTATCCACTACTATGGCCTGAGCCACCCTTAATTTTACCAGCTCACTGTCCTGTGAAAAAACTTTCATTGCCTCATTAGACGAGCTGAAGAAGACATCAGATATGTCTATCAAAAGTAGAAATTTCTTTTGGGAGGCCAACTCCAGAATCCGATCTCGGAATTCGGTAACTTCAGGCACCTTAATATTGGCACCTTCACTAATCTTCAGCATGATTGTTTCATCATCAAACCGAGATACAGTTGCCGCTTGTGTAGTAAAAGAAGTCTGTGTAGAAGCCAAGGTAATAGTGATTGCAAGTACTAAGCTACATTTTTTTACTTATTATCCACAAGCTCTTACTCAAGAAGGTGCTTCCGTTCTGATAGCCAACTTATCGCATCCTCCTCTTTACTAAATATTTTTGCTTCTCTCTTAGGCTGCATTACCCTTAGATAAAAATTTGCCAATATTTTTAAAGCTAGATTGTCTACAACAATTGCCTGTGCCATCCTACGACTGATCAGCAGTTCGTCTTGGGCAAAAAACTTTAAAGCCTCCGGAGACACATTTCCAAATATTTTGGATGCATCAACTAGGGCAAGAAACTTTCGATCTGGGAATAACAAGAATGATTGATCTCGTATTTCAATGGCTTCTTCCAAGTTGACATTGGCGCCATCTTTAAATTTAATTCGGATGGTATCTTCGTTAAACTTCGAAAGAGTCGTTCCATCAGTTTGTACGACGGGGGAATCGGACATGACCAAGTATTAAGTTAATCTAAAGGTACAATTTACAAAGAAATGCTAAACCTCCTCTATGTCAATCAGTTACTGCTTACCAAATGTCTATGATCAGATAGCCACACCAACGCATCCTTTCGATTCGCAAATATCTTCACTTCACCAGGAGGCTTTTTAACACGCATGTAGAAGTTTGCAATAAGCCTTATAGGCAAACTATTAACCACCATGGCCTGGGCCATTCGTAATTTTACCAATTCCTCATTGGTCGTGAAATAATCCATTGCTTCCGGATCAATAATTCCAAAAATATCGGTTGCATCAATTAGCAACAAAAATTTCTCCCTTCCACTTATTTCCAATGTGGCCTCTCCCAATTCCCGTGCATGTCTATATTTCACATGCGCACCATCTTTGAATTTAACTTCAACTATGTGCTCGTCAAACTTGGATATTGAGGAAGTATCGGTATCTACCGTTTCAGGAACGCTCATTGTTAGTAGTGAGTAAATTAGGTCATCAGATCGTTAAAACATTAATCAATCTTCTTTTTCCAACGCGTAAAGAGCGCCTTCCTTCCCACCATTGTGCTCTTCCTCCTCAGGAATTTCAAAATATTTTACAAAGGTCATGCCCAACTTTTCAATTACATTTATGGAAGCCTTGTTCTCAGCCAGTGCTGAAGCAACAATTCTTTTTAACCCCAGCTCCTCAAATCCATACTTCAAGCACGCTTTTGCGGCTTCCGTTGCATAGCCATTACCCCAATTCTTTCTGTACAATCGAAAGCCCAGATCAACATCTCCAGACTCCTCCATTATCAGGCCGCACCATCCGATAAACTCATTGGTCTCCTTAATGATGCAGGCCCATCTTCCCATTCCCTCCTTTTTATATCGATCATAGCCTTCTAAAAATACTCTGGCATCATCAATAGATTCAAATGGGCTACTCTTCACGTATTTAACCACCTCAGGATCCTGGTTAAGATTATATATCTCTCGTGCATCCTCAGTTGCTAGTTCCCTGAGAATTAATCTGTCCGTTTCAATTATCGTACTCATATCAACTTGGATTAATTCTTATGCTTTACTCCAAGACAATGCGCCTGAAGGACAATTCCCCACTTGTTCCTCTATTTCAGAGGGCGTTGCACCGTCTACATCCACCCAGGTAGACTGAGTAGGCTTAAAGACAGACGGAAGTCCGTTTACGCAATTTGCTGAATGAGCGCAGACTTTTGGTTTCCAAATAACTGATCCACTTTTGGTTTTATATTTTACTTCCGCATCCATGCTAATAGTTTTAACCGGTTTATATCTTGGTTGATTTCCATTTCCCCTGCCGAAAGACAAATATACACATCACTGCGAGCAATGTTTGTGCAATCGCAATGGCCATAAATACACCCTTAGGACCCAGCTCTATTGTGATGGCCAGATAGTAGGCCAATGGGATTTGCACAATCCAGAACCCAATAAAATTCAGGATGGTCGGCGTACGAGTATCACCAGCACCGTTAAAGGCTTGGTTTATTACCATGCCATACGCAAATGCCATATAGCCAAAACAAATTATTTGTAGGCATTGACTTCCATACTCAATCGCCAATTTATCATCTGTAAATATCGTGATCAGTGCTTCAGAAGTAAAAAAGAAAAAGACCGCTATTATACCCAGGAATATCATATTAATAAAGGCCGCTTTCCAAACCGACTTTTCAGCCCGATCCGGTTTTTGGGCACCAAGATTTTGACCAACCAAAGTAGCAGCAGCATTGGAAAGACCCCAGGCAGGGAGAATGGTAAAAATGACAATTCTAATTGCTATGGTATAACCAGCCAGCGCTTCACTTTCAAACATAGATATGATTCGCATAAGAAATATCCAACTTGCAGACGAAATTAGAAACTGCCCTGTACCTCCTAAAGATACGTTCATAAGCCGTTTTATTATGGTCCAGTTCACCCTGAACTGCTCTTTCATAATTTTCAACACACTGTTGCCTCCAAAAAGATGGTAAAGCTGGTACAACACACCGACTCCACGTCCTATATTCGTAGCGATGGCGGCTCCAGCTATACCCAGCTCGGGGAACGGCCCTAATCCGAAAATCAATATCGGATCAAGAATGATATTTAGCCCATTGGAAAGCCATAATGTTCTCATCGCAATCCTGGCGTCTCCAGCTCCTCGAAATATTCCGTTGATAAGAAAAATCAGCATTATAACGATGTTTCCTCCTAGCATCCATTTCATATAAATCGCTCCTTCAGATACAATTTTTTCTGAAGCGCCCATCATTTCCAAGATGCTCTCTGAAAACAACAGTCCCACAACACTTATTATCATTGCCAAACCAACGCCTATATAAATTGCTTGCATAGCAGCTTTTGCGGCATCCTTTATACGCTTCTCTCCTACCCTGCGTGCTACCATAGCCGTTGCAGCCATGCTCAACCCGATGGCCATAGAATAAACCAATGACATTACCGATTCCGTCAATCCTACGGTAGCCACCATGTCAATTCCCAACTTGCTGACATAAAAAACGTCCACCACGGCAAACAGGGCCTCCATCACCATTTCCAAAATCATGGGAACCGCCAAAAAGAATATTGCCCGATTGATGCTAATGGCCGTTAAGTCCAAGTGCTTGGCTGAAAGGGCTTCCCTAAAAAGATTATAAAACAAGGTGATTTTAGACATCGATAAAATAATTGATCGAGGCTAAAGGTCGGGAAATAAATAATGTGGGAAATTTTTAGTCAATGATTGACCAAAAAATACTGATATAGGATTTCTGACCCTGAATCTGAAGATAGAGCAATGACGTGTTGCCCATTTGCATACTCACTCACTTCTAAGGTGAGGATTCTCAGGATACCTGGTTCAACCGCAACGTCCACCCTTTCAAACAGTCTTCCATCCATACTAGAAACGGAAATTGAGTATTTATCATAGGTCTTACTCATAAGATTGATTTGTAACTTATCTGATGCCGGACAAGGATAAATAGACACTTTGCTAATAGGTAAATTATTTATAGTTACGATTTCTGAGTAGGTAAATTTCAGGTCGTAGTCAGTTTGTTTTAATCTGTAATAGACCAACCCCGAAATGTATTCATAATCTGTCGCGCCATAGTGAATCAATTCATTACTATTTCCAGCACCATGTACTTCTTCAATCGCATAAAAGTCAACTCCGTTGCTCGACTTCTCCACAGTGAAAAAGTCGTTATTGGATTCAGAAAGTGTGGTCCATACCAAGTCAACTTGATCATCCCGAATCTTGGCATTGAAAAACAATAGTTTGATGGGAAGTACACCAGACTCTAAGGCTCCAACCAAAAAAAATGTTGAGGGACTGGCCTGGGTATTATAGGATGTTTGAATCCATTCATTACTAAATTCTGCATCTGAGAATCTTACCTCATCCAATTCTCCCTGAAGTAAATATGAAGAACCGGTTAAAGAACCCATCACCAATGGTTGAAATGAATCTAAAATATCCGGTACTGGACCGTCAACTCCTGTTTGAAGCACTCCATTTACATACATAAAAAGCATGCCAGAACTTCTAACGCCAAAGACTATATGGTACCAAGTATTTATAACCATTTCGTCGTCACTTCCCATATAGTAAAAATTCGACGCTTGATCATATACCGTCAGATAGAAAGTTGAGAATTCATTGCTCAAAGCCCAAGAAAAATTACCACCTGCAGACTCTCGCTTACAGTAAGTCATTTGAATGTTATTATTTGTGTATCTCACCCATACAGATGCAGTAAAGGGAAATTGGTCCCAATAGCTTTGATCCGCCACCTCAAGTATGTCATCAACCCCATCAAACATTCGACCATTTGCAATATAAGCTGAGCTCGTTACGCTTCCATAATTGACAATGGTGTTGGAATTGCTCGTTGCGTCATTAAGATTATCATGGATGTGCCAAACGCCTCTATAATTTGCGTTCCAGGTACTGGTTAAGGAGGGATCTGAACCAATACTACTATTTCCGAAATACATGAATATGGACGTATTGGTTGAGGGGGACAAAGAAGGTATCCGCAGCCAGGCGTCCACGTCACCGTTCGTTCCGTCATAATTTTCCAAGTCATGATCAAAAACTGTAACTCCATCCGAGGATGTAAAAGCAATATCATATCCGTTTAAGTTCTCTACATAACCACCCGATCCTGTAGTGACCAAATCTCCATCACCTTGAATACTTATCAGAACAGGGAAATCGATATGATTAGAGCCACCTAGCACCTGAGAGGCGTAAATGGTAATTTCCTTTCTATATGAATAATCCGTTAGCCATTGAGCATCACAAGGTTTTGTGGTCATTGTCATAAAACAGATAAATACCCAGCTTCTCCAGGAGAAAAAACCAGTGATAAATGAGGCTTTCATTTGGTTCTTCATGTGCAATCGACATATTTAACAAAGCCAACAAGACTTAGATTAATCGCGTGCCAAAATAGAGAGGAAATCCAGGGTGAAATAGTATAAAGGCGACATCTAAATGCAGCCAAGAGGGTCAGCGATTAAAGGCTACTTCTTTATAATCCGATATGTTCGCTTGGTCATTTCTGAAGACACCTCGATCAAATAAACACCGGGCGTTAGGGAGGCTAAATTCAATTCATATTCTCTTCCAATAAAGGAATGATTTTGCAAAACCCGTCCAGTCAAATCTGAAACGGATAGTGTGAATTGAGAAGCATGTAATTCTGATATAGAGATGGTTATCTTATTCAATGCAGGATTGGGATACATTAGGATAGCATTTTCTATTCCGTGTTTAAAACCAATAGAAGCTGGAGGAAGTGTTGGAGATTGAACAGAATCACAAGTGGCTGTATTTTGAAAGTTATAAATACTATCTCCATATGCCATTAAGAAATTATCGAATGGATGCTCCATATTTGGGTCTACAAAGAACTTTGCAGTATATGAATGGACAGAGCTAAGGTAGTCGACAAAGGCCTGTGCGCTGTAGTTCTCTAGAGGTTCGGAAGATCCTGCCAGAATGAAAAGCTTTCCCGGAGGCGTGGGAGTGCTTGCAAAAAACGTATCTACCCAGGAATAAACACTTGTCTTATTAAAGAAAGTGGTGTCGCTTCCCATGAAGGAAAAATAGTAGGGAAAGGCAGGATCATCTACATAATTCGGCTGGTGATTAAGAGATGGATAAATGGAACCATCTATACTTGTGGCGTGGCCAAAAAGTTGGGGGTATTTAAATAAGTACTTTATCGCAGCATAGCCGCCCATAGAATGACCTGCTACCCCTCGGCAG
>NVRZ01000191.1 GCA_002401055.1 Bacteroidota bacterium | reverse complement strand
TGCAACCGCTACAGATGTAATCGCTTGAGAAAGCCTGCCGTACGCTGAGCGGAGTCGAAGAGCACCGAAGTGTAGGCGTAGCCATTGTGCGTTTCGGCTCCGCTCAACGTACAATGCATATTAGATGAGAAAACCCAAACAACCTAAGCACTTCATCAAAATTCCTGGTTATCCGGGAGGTAACACGGCGTTGGACAAATTCATCAAGGAAAACCTACGCTATCCCAAGAAAGCTGCTGAAAACATGATACAGGGCACTGTAGCTGTAGATTTTGACTACAACCACAAGGGCAAGGTGACCAAGGCAACCATCAAATCCTCTTTGGGTTCTGGCTGCGATGAAGAGGCTATACGCATCGTGAAACTACTCCGCTTCAACAATTCCAAAAACCGCGGTGTTAAAGTGACCTTTCACAAATCCATTAACATTCATTTTAAATTAAAGCCTCAACCAAACCCAACGAAACGTCCTCTGAGCGGAGCCGAAGAGAGCGGAAATACAACCGCAATCACGTACAACTTTAAGCCTACCGCTCCAAAAGAAGAAGACAAAACCAAGCCATCAGGCGGTTACACCATTACCATTAAAAAGAAGTAACTAACTCTACACCTTTATTTCAGTGCGTCTTTGCAGTAAGCCTGAAAAAGTAAACCAAGCATTGAAAAGTACAAATGCCAGGGTAGATGAAACCAGCATCACTATAAACCAATCCTGGTACCAGAAGTAATAGAAGGTATTGAACATTACCAGTAGTAATAGCAGCCGAGCATATTCTGCCACAAATACCCATTTCTTATTCTCCAAAATTGCCCCACATATCATCATTGACAATACAATAGCACCCACAAATACAAATGTGTAGAAAGTGGAGATCTCATCAAAGCGATACATAAATGCTGAGATACCAATTAAAATTAGCACAAACTGAACAAGGATGTAGCCTAACAAGCTCTTGTTTTTTGTGACTCGGTCATACTTCACATAATTCTTTTTGTCCACTTCAGGAGCTCCAGTAAATCCACCCATATAACTTGGTAACCAGCCCGGCTTTGCTACAATCATACGCAACTTATCCGCCCACTTCATTTGTTTCATTGCAGCAATCATATCTGCGTAATAATGAACATTCGCCCAGGTTGGATTCCAACTGTTTAGTGGTTTGGTAATGCCGTAGGTGGGCTCATCCTCCTCGGACCTGAACGTACCGAACATGCGGTCAAATATTATGAATATACCAGCGTAGTTCTTGTCGACATACTTAGGGTCTATCGCATGGTGCACTCTGTGATGCGAAGGCGTGTTGAAGATATACTCAATCCAATCAGGGAGTTTGCCAATAAATCTTGTGTGAATCCAGAATTGATAGAGCGTATGCGCTGCCAATGCAGCAAAGAAAATCATTGGGTCAAAACCCATCAATGGTAATGGAATAAAAATTGGAAAGGCCAAGAGCCCATGAAACCAGGATTGCCTCAGCGCAACGGACAAATTGTACTCCTCACTCTGGTGATGAACAATATGGGCGCCCCAAAAAATATTAACTGTATGTCCCCAGCGGTGCGCCCAGTAGAAGAAAAAATCCTTTCCCACAATTGCAAGTAAAAAGGACCAAAGGGTTATGGGCTGATGCCAGATGGCAAAATTCTCATAAACCACCATATAAAACCCAAGCAAGAGAACCTTGAACAAGAGTCCGAAAGCCTGACTTCCAATCCCAACATTTAGGTTAGTGATGGTGTCGTTGAAACGGTAATTAGTTTTTTTCAACCACAGGCCAACCAATAATTCGAGAGCTATTAGCACAAGAAAAACCGGTATTGCGAATAATATATAAATGGCCTCCATGATTGCTTTTTAAAGAGCTATAAAATTAACGAAACAATTTTGATAAAATTAAATTTCAAATTAAATTTTTTATGCACGCATACCAATTAATAGCGTATTTAGCTCCGTTTCTATCAGAGGGAGAGAATTAAACAATTGATCAAATGATTCAATTACAAAATACTTGTCTTGTATTTTATCGGTAGAAAAAGGAGAGGCAAGTATTTGTTTCACATCAAAATCTATCCATTTGGTTTCCGATTTTTGGCAGTATTCTGTCTCGCCCGACGACGATATTACGCCGGCACCGTAAATCTTTAACTTGTCATTTTCTCTAATTAATCCGAATTCGATGGTAAACCAATAGATTCTTCCCAACAGTTCAATGGCCTTCGGGTCGTTTAAGTGCTTCATCGCAATTTCACTGATTCCTTGAAAAAAGCCTGTATATGCGGCATTGCTAAGCAGGGGCACATGTCCGAATACATCGTGAAACATGTCCGGTTCCTCCAGATAATCTAACTGACTCATTTTTCTCAGCCATGTTGTCGCAGTGAACCTCTTTTTTGAAAGCAATTCAAAGAACTCCCTCTGCTCAGAAATACATGGAACAGCATGCATCCCCCACCCTGTTGTCTTGCCAAGAATCTCGTCTACCTCCTTAAAATCGGGAATCTTGTCATTCCTGAAATTAACCACTTCTATCGCATCCAGATAAGTTTGCGAAACGACTTTTTCAAGATTCTTCATTTGACGATCAAAAAGTGTTCGCCAAACAGTTCTATCCTCTTCCGTATAATTCTGATAAAGCTGTTCCATAACAAACTACATCCTGTTTGATATCAGGAAGCCTATTTATTTTATATTCTCTTTACACATCGGCTATTCATACCGGGGCAACTGGCTCGCTAAGTCAGTTGATCCAAGATTACGCTATTGTGTTGATCTTCCGGTGAGAACTCGTCAATCCTTTAATAACTGCAGAGCTAAATCCCGCATGCTCCATTTCGTTTAAGCCCTCTATTGTGCAACCACGAGGAGTGGTAACTCGGTCAATTTCTCGTTCCGGGTGCTTGCCTGACTTCAACAGAAGCGAAGCTGCTCCATTAACCGTTTGGGAAGTAATGAGCTGCGCTACATCAGCGTCAAAACCGATCTGAACTCCTCCCTGGGAAGTGGCTCTGATAAATCTCAAGGCAAAGGCAATGCCACATGCCCCCAAGACAGTTGCTGCCGCCATTAATCTCTCTTCAATAATGATTGCTTCACCCATTGATTTAAACATGCTCAACACTTTTGACTGTATAGCTTTTGACGAATTGCTCGTTGCTATACAAGTCATTGACTCCTGAACTGAAATAGCGGTGTTTGGCATTGCCACAAAAAGAGGACAAGTACTTCCAACTTCAGCTTGAATCTCAGATATACTGACCCCTGTCACCACCGAGATTAATACTTTTTTCTTATTCAATCCTGAAGATATCTCCTTTAGCACCTTCTTTAGTTGCTTTGGTTGAACCGCCAAAACAACATAATTTGCGTGAACCGAAGCCTGCAAAATATTGGAAGATACCTTGAAACCACGCTTTTTAAGCAGCTCTAACTTGCTGAGATTTCTTCTGCACAAAATTATATTAGAAGCCTTGAACTCACCTGATGCATGCAGCCCTTCGGCTATTGCTATTCCGATATTTCCAGCCCCTATTATGGCAATCTTTTCTTTTTTCATCTTGTCTTTTCAAATTTGAATCCAATTGTCAATTATTTGTTTCCCATTTTCTGTCAATATTGATTCTGGGTGAAATTGTATACCCCTCAAATCATAACTTTTGTGCTTTACTCCCATAACCATGGCTTCCTTATCTGAAGCAATTACTTCAATATCTTCTGGTAAACTATCCAAGTCTGCTATCCATGAATGGTATCTACCTACTTGGAATATTTCTGGCATTCCTTCAAAAATGGGATCGACTGGCTTCTTAATAATTAGGTCCGTGCCAACGCCATGAAACACCTGATTTAAACTTCTAAGCTTCCCACCGAATGCTTCTATAATCGCCTGATGTCCTAAACAAACTCCTAGAATAGGTTTACTCCCTGCGTACTCGCAAATAACTTCGAGTATTACCCCAGCATCCTCAGGTAAACCTGGACCTGGCGAGATAATTATTTTATCATAAGATTCAACTTCTTCAAGCTCTATTCTATCATTTCTCACAACGTTAACATTAACATTGACATTAGCCTCAAGCAGGTGCACCAAATTGTACGTAAAAGAATCGTAATTGTCGATTAAGAGAATATTCATGCTTCCCAACTAATGAATAAAAGCCCAATCCACCATATGGCTGATCGAGCTTGTATGGATGTAAAGGTAAGAAATACCAAATGTTTTGGTCAGGTGTTCCTTACAACGCTGCAAATAAAAAACAAGCATGAGGCAACCTCTTGTATACTTTGGCGTCTTTGCTGTAGAATAAACGTATTAAATACTCGATTGTATCTGGTAGCATATTAAGAAAGCTATTAATTCGTTAATATTGTAGGTAACAATTTCCTTTTAATCTATGATCGGAAGTACTGCAATGGATAAATTAATAGCTGGGTGCGCCAAGGGTGACCGGGAGTGTCAGCAGAAGATATACGAGCTATTGTATGGTAAGATGATGGGAGTTTGTTTGCGATACTCAAACAACAGAGAAGAGGCTAAGGATTTGTTGCATGATGGATTTTTAAAGGTCTTTGAAAATATTGGAAAATTTAACTTTTCAGGATCGTTTGAAGGATGGGTAAGAAGAATAATGATCAATACAACGATTGATTATTTTAGGAAGAATAAAAATACATACGTAAAGGACATTGAAGAATTTAAGAATTTAGAAAATGAAGAACCGGTTTATGATGTTTTAAGTCATCTAAGAACTGAAGATATATTGAAAGCAGTTCAAACATTATCACCGGCTTATAGAGCAGTATTTAATTTGTATGTGATTGAGGGTTATTCCCATAAAGAAGTAGCTGATGAATTAGGAATAAGCGTGGGAACATCGAAATCAAACTTGGCTAAGGCCAAAAACAATTTGAAAAAGAAATTTAAAAATGTTGGTGAGAGAGAATACAATGATCACTAAATTAATTTGAGAGGAAGAGCATAAGATTGCATGAAAAACATGAGTGAAAATATAGAAGAGTTTTCCAAAGAAGCGCTGAGCGACTATGAAGTTTCTTACAATCCGGGGGATTGGAAGGAGATGAATGAAAAACTTGATCAGGTGGCACAGGCAACAAACTCTGCCAGTACTGATGCTGGTTTGTTGAAGAATCCTGTAGCTAGATTGGCATTGGGTGCCTTGGTTGTTGCAACAGGTGCTTACTTTATGATCGCGGATCAAAATGAATCCATTTCTGTAGGGGAGGATTCTACATCTGAAAAGGAATCAATTTTTGAGAGAATAACATCTTCCCAAAATATTGACTTTGATTTAAAGTATCCTATCGAAAAGCAAGTTGATATTCCGAAATCTAATTCAAAGGATACTCCGAAAGAGGAAGTAACTGATAAAAGTTATTACAATGGCGAGAGAATCAAAACGGGCAGTAAAAATGATTTAAACGATTCGCAGAATTATATAGCGAAAAAATACGATGGCCCTTATTTAGAAATGCTTCGAAATTCATACAATAATGATGAGAAGCTAATGCCTCCTCCTGACGCTGATTTTACAACTGACGTAGTTGAAGGATGCTCACCTTTAACTGTTCGCTTTATGGCGGACAACAAAGATGTAGCACTTACCTATTTATGGACATTTGGAGATGGCGCTATATCGCATGAAGATAATCCAGTCTACACTTATCCTGCAGACGGTAATTTTGACGTACAATTAACAGTAACTTCTTCCATTGATGAGCAATCGGAAACCATTCTAAAAAAAGGACTTGTTTCTGTTCATAGTTCGCCAGAGGTTAGCATAAACGGTATCGATACAGAAAAAGATGAAGCTGTAGTAGGTAATGAAGTTGGCTTCATTGAATCCTCGAAGGATGTAGTAGAATGGCAATGGTTTTTTGGAGATGAAGAATCCTCGGATATGCAAAATCCGTTTCATTCCTATTCACAACCTGGTCAATATAGTGTAGTCTTGGTAGGGAAAAACAGCTATGGATGTTTGGATACTGCAGTTTCAACCATCTTTATTATGGGAAAAGATTTAAGCATCAGAATATTTCCCCCAAATGCTTTTTCACCTGATGGTGACGGATTGAATGATGTATTTCTACCAGTAATAAGTGGTTCCGAAGTATTTAAATATGAATTAACCATTTACGACAGACTCGGAAACTTGGTCTTTGAAACGGATGATATTAATCAAGGCTGGGATGGAACTTTAAAGGATGGCAAAGCTATTGCCACTACAAAAGTATTCATTTGGGTAATCACAATAGAGGATGAGTACGGGAACAAACAAAGAAGACCTGGTAACGTAACGCTGAGAAGGTAGATTTTTTACTACCTCTTTGTTCTCCAAATCGTTAATTCGATCTTTAGATCATAAATTATTTCTTGAAAGAAAGGTGTACCAATAAGCCTTGAGCTTAGCGGTGAGATATTTATA